>JBMOLK010000114.1:0-15146 GCA_049325575.1 Bacillota bacterium
CAAAGCTTTTTTTACTTCATGTGTAATATTGATATATTCTCTTCTTTTCCTGGTATGAAAATATAAGTATTCAGTATGAAACTTCATAGCTGCCTCCTAAAACTTAAGTCCTAATTATTATGAGAACAGGGCTTCCACAAACTCCCCTGCATCAAATTTCTGCAAATCATCTATTTGTTCTCCCACACCGATAAGTTTGACCGGGATACTAAGCTCTGAAGCTACTGCTATTATTATTCCGCCCTTGGCGGTTCCATCAAGTTTTGTAAGAACTATTCCTGTCACTTCTGCAGTATCACCGAAGGTTTTTGCCTGGGAAATGGCATTCTGCCCTGTTGTAGCATCAAGAACAAGAAGCACCTCCCTTGAAACGCCGGGAAGTTCCCTGTCTATTACCCTGTATACCTTTTTTAATTCTTCCATAAGATTCTTTTTGGTGTGAAGTCTTCCTGCTGTATCACATATGAGTACATCTGCCTTCCGGGCCTTTAATGACTGTACGGCATCAAAGACAACAGCAGCCGGATCTGCCCCTTCAGTATGCTTTATTATATCAACACCAACCCTGTTAGACCATATTTCCAGTTGGTCTATAGCAGCAGCTCGAAATGTATCCCCTGCAGCAAGGATAACCTTCTTCCCCCTGGATTTCAATAGGTTTGCTATCTTACCGATAGATGTAGTCTTACCAACACCGTTTACTCCAACTACAAGTATGACACTTGGAGCAGTGTCAAGTTTAAGATCGGAGTCTGCCGAACTTAGAATCTCTCTAAGCTCTTCCTTCAAAAGCTCCTTAACCTTCCTTGGGTCGGTGGTTCTGGTCTCCTTAACCTTCTTCTTAAGGTCCTCAATAATTCTCATGCTGGCATCAATTCCAACATCAGAGGTTATAAGAATTTCTTCCAGTTCTTCAAACAACTCCTCGTCAATCTTCCCAAAAGAAACCAGGACCTGATCTATCCTTTCGGTAATAGTGTTTTTTGTTTTCTTTAGTCCTTCTTTAAGCCTGTCAAAAAAGCCCATATTTTATCCTCCATTCAAAAGTGAAAATAATAAATAGTCAATTTAATTGTCTGCTAAGTTATAAAGTACTAGTGCCTCGTAACGTAATTCTTTTCTAAAGCATGCGAGGCACAAGCATAGGAAGTGCATTTTTAACATTATGAAAGACTGGAAATTTGTAATGTTAAAAAGCACTAGCTTACTTTTTCCCCCATCTTAAGCGATACTATTTTTGAGACCCCGTGTTCCTGCATTGTTACACCATACAGTGTATCAGAAGCCTCCATTGTCCCTTTCCTATGGGTGATTACTGCGAATTGTGTAAGATGCGAATACTTCTTTAAATACTGTGCAAACCGATATACGTTTGCATCATCCAAGGCTGCTTCTATCTCATCCAGCACACAAAAAGGTGTAGGGTTAAGCCTTAGAATTGCAAAAAGCAGTGCTATGGCAGTAAACGCTCTCTCTCCTCCTGATAAAAGCATAAGGTTTTGAAGCTTCTTGCCCGGAGGCTGTACCTCTATTTCGATACCGCTTTCCAAAACATTTTCCTTATCCACTAAAATCAGCTCTGCTCTTCCTCCATCAAACAGCTCCTTAAACACCATATTAAAATTATCATTAATCAGCCTGAACTGCTCCATAAACTGCCGCTTCATAATGGAAACCATCTCGTGAATAACCTTGTGAAGCTTTTCCTGTGCCTGCTCCATATCATCCTTTTGAACAGACATAAACTCGTACCGCTCTTTTGTCTTTATATACTCTTCTATGGCAGCTACATTAACAGGACCAAGCTCTTTAATCTCACCTCTTAGTTCATTAATCTTTTTCTGTGCCTGTGTTACACTGCCTATATCCTTTTTGAGCTCCATGGCATTGGTGTAGGTTAGTTCATATTCATCCCACATCCTGTTTTGTATAGCTTCCATTTCCGATTCAATCTTTGCCTTTTTAACTTCGATCCTGCTGTATTCCTCCTGAAGAAGAAGTATATTCTTATTAATATCAGTTATCTGGTTTATTATTCCGGAGGATTCTTCTTCAAGGACTTTTCTCTCCTCTGCGATCCTGTCTATCTCAAAAGTTTTTCCTGATTTCTCTTCTTCATACCCTTTTATTAGATATTTTAAGCCTTCATTTTTTTCATCCAGGGCTTCTATCTCTTGAGTATTCTTTGTTTTCTCGATACTCTTTCTTTCCAAACTTCTTTCAAGGCTGTTTCTTTCACCGGTTATTCTTTCCAGTGTTTCTTTTACACCTTCTATACTTTCCAAAATTGAGTTTACAGAAATCTTGTAATCTGTTATGTCAGTATGCAGTGCATCACGCGCACTCTGGCCTTCCTTATGCTTCTCCTGGTATTCTGCCACTATTCTCTTTATCTCACTGATGTCATTTTCTATCTGTGCCAGTTCCTTGGTATATTTTTGAAGTTCCAGCTCCGTATCCTGCTCTTGTCTTATTATCTGCTCCTTCTCCTGCCTTAGCATCTCAATCTTGGCAAGAATCCTCTTAATATTATCCTCTATCTGGGCCAGGTGACTTTCATCTCTTATCTTTACAAGTTCATTATTCTTTAAGCTGCTTTCTTCACCCGACATCTCATCTATTAGCTCGCTAAGCATTAATGTTAGATCACCAATACTTTTTTCCAATAGAGCTTCTTCTGTTTTTAGTTTTGCTACACTATCTTCAAGCTCCAAAACTTCCCTGTTTCTACTTAGAATGCCCGATTCCTTATGCTCCTGGCTTCCTCCGGACATTGAACCTGTGGTGCTTAGAATATCCCCTTCAAGAGTAACAATTCTAAAGCTGTACCCGAATCTCCTTGCAATTTTGATACCTGCATCAAGGTTCTCAACTACTACAACCTTTCCAAGGAAACTTAATACAATTCCTTTATACTCCGGGCTGAAGCTGACCAAATCGGAAGCAACACCTATAAACCCATCCTGTCTTTTTATCTCGTTTACGATATGGCTGTCTAGGTATTTGCCGTTTACAGATGAAATAGGGAGAAAGGTTGCCCTGCCCAGCTTGTTTTTCTTAAGAAACTCAATAGCTCTTTTAGCATCCTCCTCACTGGTTGTGACAATATTCTGGAGAGCGCCGCCCAAAGTCATCTCTACTGCAGTCTCATACTTTTTATCAACAGTAATAAGCTGTGCCAGTGCACCGTGGATTCCCTTCCCAAATTCCGGCGACTGCTGGCAAGCCTGTAGAATCACCTTAACACTCCTGTTATAGCCTTCCAGGTTTTTTTCCATGTCCTTTAACATCTTATACCTTGAAGACTTAAACTGAATTTCTGACCTCAAACTGTTCTGCTTCTTTTTTTCTTCTTCAAGCTTTATACTTAAACTACTCTTACTTTCGCTTAAGTCGTTTAACTTTTCCTTTATATTCTTTATAAGCTCGTTTGTATTTGAAATACTCTCTGCCAGGTCCTCTTTCTTCATGCTTTCCTTGTCTTTTTCCAAAGACAGTTGGTATAATTCACTCTCAATACTTCCCTGCCTTCTTTTGATAATTTCAATGTGGTTTTTAACATTATTTATCTGTGTCTTCTTATCCGATTGTATGTCAAGTTTGTCCATTATACTGGACTTCAAATTCTCGATATACCTTTCATGCTCGTCTAACGTAGACAAAATAGCCTGAAGTTTTTTCTCGTACTCTTCAAGCTTTATGGAGTATTCGGCATACCTGTTGTTTAAATATTTGAGCTTCTCATTCTTGGTTTCTTCTTCCTTAGACAAGGCTTTAACCTTATCGTTTATTTCCGCTATCTCATCATCCAAACGTAATATATTGGCTGAAAGGTTATTCTTCTTTTCATCATTTAGTTTAATCTCTGAATTACACCTTTCAAGATTACTCTCTATTGTATAGTATTCCTGCCTTGAGGTTTCCAGCTTTCCTTCCATGTCTTTTAGAAGGCTGATATTTTTTTGATTAAGACTGGTTATTTCCTCAAGCCTTTTATTCTCACCGTCAATATTGTCCTTTATTGAAACATAACTCTCTTCCAACTCATAAATCTTTTCTTTAAATTTTGTAATATTCTCTAAATAAACATTAACCTCTAGCTCTTTTAAACTTTCTCTAAGGCTTAGATATCTTTTTGCAATTTCTGACTGCTCCTTTAAAGGCTCCAACTGGTTCTCCAGTTCCATTATAATATCATTTATTCTAAGCAAATTTTGCTTCGTCATCTCAAGCTTTTTTTCCGCTTCCTGTTTCCTGACCTTATACTTCATTATACCTGAAGCTTCTTCAAATATATGTCTTCTTTCTTCTGATTTGGTACTTAGAATCTCATCTACTCTACCCTGACCGATAATGGAATACCCATCCTTACCTATACCCGTATCAAGGAACAGCTCATAAATATCCTTAAGACGGCATTGTGTCTTGTTAATCATGTACTCGCTTTCACCTGAACGGTATACACGTCTGGTAATTGTAACTTCACTAAACTCAATAGGCAGCATACTGTCAGAATTGTCAAAGGTAAGTGAAACCTCTGCAAACCCTAACGGCTTTCTATGTTCTGTTCCGGCAAATATGACATCCTCCATTTTTCCTCCCCTTAAGGTTTTGGCACTTTGTTCCCCAAGTACCCACCTTATAGCATCGGAAATATTGCTTTTACCGCTCCCGTTAGGACCAACGACAGCAGTAATGCCGGAATTGAAATCAAGTTGTATCTTGTCGGCAAAGGATTTAAAACCTTGTATTTCCAGTCTCTTTAGATGCAAGCAAAACACCTCTGTATTTTAGAATGTGTTGTTTATAATAATGACTGCCATATTGAATGCATATTAATAATTTTAACATAATTTTATATTTAATCAATACAGCTTATTTACGGATCTTTTCGAAGGCTCTCCTTATAGCTTTGTGAATACTTTGCAGCAAGTTTTATTGCTTCAATCATGCTTACAGGGCTTGCTTTACCCGTGCCTGCAATATCAAAAGCAGTACCATGATCTACAGAAGTGCGTAGAAAAGGAAGTCCTATTGTAATAGCAATTGTCCTTTCAAAGTCTAATGTCTTGGTAGCTATATGCCCTTGGTCATGGTATAGGGACAGCACTGAATTGTATTTACCCGTATATGCCAGATGGAATACCGAATCGGCGCCTATGGGTCCTTCAACCTTATATCCCGCAATAACTGCTTCTTTTACAGCAGGTTCAATATGATCTACTTCTTCAAAACCAAACAGCCCATGTTCTCCGCTGTGTGGATTAAGTCCGGCGACAGCCATTATTCCCTCTCTTATTCCAAGCATGCCAAGAGCTTTTGTACACCGCAGGATATACTGGAGAACACGTTCTTTTGTGACCAATTCACATGCTTTTTTAAGCGATACATGCCTGCTTAGAAAGAAAACACGCAGATTCCTTACCTCAAACATAGTTAAAGGGTCTTTTGTATTAGTAAGTCCTTCCAAAATTTCAGTATGACCAATATATTCAATACCAGCTTGTTTCAAGGATTCTTTGTTAATAGGCGTAGTTGCTACAGCATCTATTTTATCCGATAAAGCCAGCTGCACCGAATACTTAATATACTTAAAAGCTGCTTCCCCTCCAAGGGCTTGGATTTGGCCTGTTCTGATATTAGATGCACCAATGTCTCCCACATCAATCAAATTAATCGTTTCAGGATTATAGTGTCCGTTTTCGGCATTATGGATAGTATTGATTCGTGCACCTATGTTGCAAACTCTTAATGCTTTTTTTAAAACATCCATACTCCCTATAACCAAGGGCCTTGCGGTCTCATATATACTCTTTTCCTTTAGGGCTTTTACAACGATCTCAGGACCAATCCCTGCCGGATCTCCGAGAGGTATTCCTATTACTGGTTTACACATCTCAAACTCCTCCTTATTTAAGTATAGATAATGAATTGGAGATATATCCATTCACGAGTCAATCTATTTATTGGTTGGAATATCCTCAAACAACATGAAAAAAGCTGTTCTATAAAGAACAGCTCCAAAATATTCACTATGTAATAAACTTATCTAGGCTCAACAAGGAACTTTATTGCAGTCCTTTCTTCACCGTCGATATTGATAGATGAAAAAGCTGGAACAGTAATAATGTCTATACCATTGGGTGCTACAAAACCTCTTGTGATTGCTATTGCTTTAATAGCTTGATTTACTGCTGCTGCCCCCACTGCTTGGATTTCTGCGGTTGATTTACCCCTTAGAATTGCTGCCAATGCTCCAGCGACCATCTTCGGCTGCGATTGAGCTGATACCTTTAATACTTCCATACACTTTTCCTCCTCATAAAATATAAATTATATAAATAATTTAATATGAATCTATATCTATATATTTATGTTAACTATGATATTGCTGACTCTTCCCCTACTGTAATATTATTGTATAACATTCTATACTAACAAACAATATCACAAAATTAATATTTTATATCATAAAGTTCATGTTCGTCCTCACATGTTTTGACCTTTATTATGTCAAACTTGTATTTTTCCTTTAAATATGATATGTTTGATTTCTTTTGTCCAATAACATCGGATATCTTTTCGCTGCTGGTACAGATCACTATTGTATCTTTACCTGACAGATTCTTTTGTTTAATCATTTCTTCTATGCTGTTTAGAGCCAATTTTGACTCTACCAGCTGTCTAAAAGCCGGATGAAAAGGCCCCGCTATAATGTCTCCACCTTCATTTATACTCTCTGTTGGCTGAAGTCCTATTCTAATTACATTTATATTGTTGTTCCGGTAAAGCTCCAGGAGCTTTGCACAAAGGTCCACAGCCTCATCCAGTCTTAAAGGAGTGTATTTGCCCTGTTTATACATTTTCTCAAGATATGTGTCCTTTATCACTAATGTAGGGTATATTCTTACAATATCCGGCATTAATTCAACAACTTTTTCCCCGGTGTTTAAAGCCCTCTCAAAACTGTCTCCCGGAAGCCCTAACATGGTTTGTATTCCTAAAGTAAATCCATTTTTTCTGATAAGCTCGCATGCTCTTACTACATCCTCAATACTATGTCCCCTGCAGCTCTTAACCAATACTTCTTCGTTGAGGCTCTGGACTCCAAGCTCAATGGTTGAAACCTTATATATCTTCAAATAGTCAAGAATTTCCTGGCTAATATAATCAGGACGGGTGGAGAGTCTAACGCCTTTAATCTTCCCTCTTTTTATATACTCATATGCCGTTTCAAGAAATTGAAGCTGTTCGTCTTTATCTATCCCTGTAAAGCTTCCTCCATAAAAACCTATTTCTATAAATGAATTAGGCAAAGCCGTGTTAATATGAGATTCCACAACCAATCTCATTTTGTCCTTGGTCATATCCTCTTTCTGTCCGCTAATGTTCTTTTGGTTACAGTATATACAATCAAAAGGACAGCCTTTATGTGGGATAAATATAGGTATAACTATATGCCTCTCTATGATTCTCACCTCTAATGACATTTATTAACATAATACGTATTAAATAAATATTTCCCAAAATCATGTTATGTTTCTTAAAGATGATTTTGCGGCCATTTGTTCAGCTTCCTTCTTAGTACGGCCTTCTCCTGTTCCTAAAACTTTATCATCCACCTTTACTTGTGATACAAATACTTTACTATGGTCAGGGCCCTTTTCCTCTATAATTTCATACGTGATCTTCCTGTCATTGGTTTTCTGAACAATTTCCTGAAGCTGCGTTTTATAGTCCATGAAAATCTTGCCATTTATAGACTCACAAACAAGCTTACTCATATGATCAAGAATGAAGGATTTTGCGCTTTCAATCCCTCCGTCGATATATATTGCTCCAATTATAGCTTCAACAGCATCAGACAGTATTGAACTCCTTGTTCTGCCTCCGGTATTCTCTTCACCTTTTCCAAGCAGCAGATAATTGCCGATATCCAAGTTATGTGCACATTTTACCAGAGATGATTCACATACTACATTGGCTCTGAACTTGGTCATCTCTCCTTCTGTCAAATGAGAGTAATTATTGTATATATTTTCACTTATAACCATGTTTAATACAGTATCCCCTAAAAACTCCAGCCTTTCGTTGCTGTCCAGTCTTTCATTCTTGCTTTCGTTTGCATAAGAACTGTGGGTTAACGCTAAAGCAAGGTTCTTTTTATCCTTGAAGGTGTATTTGATTACCCGCTCCAAATTATTTATTCTCTCCATCAAAACATCCACATTCTCCATAGTACCTCCTATTCTCCAGATACTATACTATACACTTATCAAAATATAAATATATACTATAATACCCGAATCAGCCCAAATTTTTATAAAGTTATAATTACTCACTTACGGATAGTACCCCAACGTTAACTCTACTGCTTCTACAAAGCAGACTGATAATTTTTAGGGAACGGGTTTTGACCCATTCCCTATGCTATAGAGATCGAACTGTAAAAGTAGATAAGCTTGATGAGCCCGCCATTTGTATCAAATTAGCGGAGCGAATTATATGTTTATCTTTACAGTTCGTTATCTCTAATAAAGATAACCTAATTCGATACCAACATCAAATTAATATTTTTTTAAAGCAATAGTAGCATTATGTCCACCAAAACCTAAGGAATTTGATAGAGCATAGTTAATATCAGCCTTCCTTCCGGTATTGGGAACATAATCAAGGTCACATTCCGGATCGGGGGTCTTGTAATTAATGGTTGGAGGCATGAATCCATCCTTTATTGATAGTGCAGTAATTATTGCTTCTACTGCTCCTGCAGCACCAAGAAGATGTCCTGTCATTGACTTGGTTGAGCTTACAGGTAGTTTCCTTGCATGCTCTCCAAATACTGTCTTGATAGCTGCTGTTTCATACTTGTCATTGTATTCAGTAGATGTACCGTGAGCGTTTATATAGTTTACTTCATCAGGTCTAATTCCTGCATCATCAACAGCCATTTTCATACATCTTGCTCCACCTGCACCCTCAGGAGCTGGTGCTGTAATATGATAAGCATCATTTGTGCACCCATACCCTACTATCTCAGCTATAATATTGGCTCCTCTTTTAAGAGCATGCTCAAGCTCTTCAATTACCAGTATACCTGCACCCTCACCCATTACAAATCCGTTTCTTTCAGCATCAAACGGCCTGCATGCAAGAGCAGGATCTTCTGTGGTAGACATGGCCTTCATTGAGCAGAATCCGGCAAAAGCCATAGGGGTTATGGAAGCTTCTGCTCCTCCTGTAATCATTATATCCGCATCACCACGTTGAATTACCTTGAAGGCATCACCTATTGCATTTGTTGATGTGGCACATGCAGTAGTTACACATTCATTAAAGCCCTTTGCTCCAAACTGTATAGCAATAAGGCCAGCTGCCATATTGGATATCATCATTGGAATAAAGAAGGGACTTACTCTCCCAGGTCCTTTTTCCTTAAATATTTCATGCTGATCTTCAAAGGTCTCTATTCCACCTATTCCTGACCCTACAACAACACCAAACCTGTAGTCGTCTATCTTCTCCAGGTCAATGCCTGACATTTCTACAGCCATTTTGGATGCAGCCAAAGCATATTGAGAATATCTATCCATTCTCTTTGCTTCTTTCTTATCAATGTACTGCGTTGGATCAAAATCCTTCATTTCCGCAGCAACCTTTGTAGTCATATCCGTTACATCAAACCTTGTAACTTTAGTTATTCCACATTTGCCTTCCTTTATAGAATTCCAGAATGTATTAATATCGTTTCCTAACGCAGAAATGACTCCTAAGCCCGTAATAACTACTCGCTTCTTCATCGTTAACCTCCTACTTTATACTTTAATGACTATATTAAAGTTTACTGATCACAATCTTAAGGTTTTACACAAAACACTTATCATACAACAATCTTGTATTTAAGAAAACATTTATATTAAAACCAATTATCCGTTGATACAGCAATTTTGGTATAAATTTTGTCTAGTTTTATGGCTGCTAAGGTAAAATTTACTAGGCATTCATAAAAAAAGTCCCTATGTAAGGGACTTTTTTTATGAATTATTCTTAATGTACTCAACAATATCTCCTACTGTTGAAATCTTTTCGGCCTCACTATCAGGAATTTCGAGGTCGAACTCTTCTTCTAACGCCATTATCAGCTCAACTATATCCAGTGAGTCTGCTCCTAAATCGTCTATGAAGGAAGATTCCATTGTAATTTCTTCTTCTTCAACACCTAACTGCTCAACAATAATCTTTTTTACTTTTTCGAACACTATCATTCACCTCCTTCCACAGGGGGTTTTTTGGATAACTAGAACTCTCAATGCAAAACTATATTGTATAACCAAATAGTGTTACAATAAGATATTATTACATTACCAATCCGCCGTCAATATGTATTACCTGACCAGTAACATAATTTGAATCTTCTGATGCAAGGAAACCTATAACATTAGCCACATCTTCTGGTGTCCCAAACCTCTTGAGCGGTATGTTGTTTAAATAATTTTCCTTTACATTGTCCGGTAAAACTTCAGTCATTTTACTTGCTATCAGCCCAGGGGCAACAGCATTACATGTAATACCCCTTGATGCCAGCTCTTTTGCAGTTGATTTTGTAAGCCCTATCAAACCTGCTTTAGATGCAGAATAGTTCGCCTGGCCTGGATTTCCCATAACTCCGGCAACAGAAGCAATATTAATAATTTTTCCGCTTCTCTGTTTCATCATTATCCTGGCAACTGCCTTAGTACAAAAGAAAGCACCTTTTAAATTTATGTCTAAAACATCATCCCAATCTTTTTCAGTCATTTTAATCATAAGCATATCTTTTGTTATACCGGCATTGTTAACCAGAATATCTACGCTGCCGAATGCCTCAATAGCAGTATTAAACATAGCTTCAACGTCTTCCATACTCCTTACGTCACCTTTTGTCACTGCCACGTTTATTCCTGCAGCTTTAAACTCCTCTGCTGTAGAATCAATACTATCGGATACAGCTATATCGTTTAATACTATATTTGCACCCATTTGTCCCAACTTCAATGCAATTGCCTTTCCAAGGCCTCTACCCGACCCTGTTATAACTGCAGTTTTCCCCTTTAATTGCATACTATGCATCCTCCTTACCATATTAGGTAAACTCTATATCTTAGCTCAATACTGATTACAAGTAAGAGCTACATTAAACACCAAGTTCCTGTAATACTTTGTTTAAAGAATCCGAGTCTTCAACATTTAATGTTTTTACTTCTTTATTTATCTTTTTAATAAAACCGCTTAGAACTTTACCTGGACCAATCTCGACAAAAGTATCCACTCCGCTGTCAATCATTTTTCTTATGGAATCTTCAAACAGTACCGAACTGGATACCTGCCTTATTAAAAGATCCTTAACTTTTGTTTTATCTAAAATATATTCTGCAGTAACATTTGTTACTACAGGAATCTGAATATCATTTAAAACTATTTTCTCAAGCTCCAAAGCCAGCTTATCTCCGGCATTTTTTAACATACTGCAGTGAAATGGAGCACTTACAGGGAGTACCATTGCCCTTTTTGCACCTTTTTCCTTTGCAATTTCTACAGCATTTTCTACTGCTTTTACTTCACCTGCTATAACCACCTGACCCGGGCAGTTAAAGTTTGCGGGCTCAACAATACCTTCTGAAGAAGCAGCATTGCAACACTCCAATACATCCTCATTTTCAAGTCCAAGAATTGCTGCCATTGTACCAACTCCTATGGGCACTGCCTCCTGCATAAACTTACCTCTCTTTTTGACCAGTGCCACAGCCTCCTTAAATGACATGGTACCGGCTGCTACATGAGCTGAATATTCACCAAGACTTAATCCTGCAACAACATCCGGCTTTATTCCCTTCTCCAGCAAAGGCTGAAGGCAAGCTATACTTGTTGTAAGGATTGCAGGCTGAGTATTCTCGGTTATCTTAAGTGTCTCATCATCGCTTTCAAATATCATCTTTCTGACATCAAAGCCCAGGGCTTCCGATGCATCATCAAATACCTTACAGGAAGATTCGTACTCTTCCGCCAATTGTTTTCCCATACCTACATACTGAGCACCTTGACCGGGAAATATAAACGCAAGTTTACCCATTATTCTACCTCCAAAATTAGATCACCGAATTTAATTCTTACATTATTTGCTCCATCTTATAATTGCCGATCCCCATGTGAGGCCTCCGCCAAAGCCTACCAAAACTAAATAGTCTCCCTTTGAGAACCCACCTGATCTATATGCTTCATCCAATCCTACAGGTATTGATGCTGAAGATATGTTTCCATACTTATGAAGGTTTGAAAATATCTTGTCGTTTGATATACCAAGCCTTTTTGCTGCCCCATCCAGTATTCTTATATTGGCTTGATGAGGAACAATAAGTCTTATATCTTCCAAAGTCAGGCTGGCATCTTCCAAAACCCGATTTGTTGCATGTTCCATTATCTTTACTGCAAACTTGAAAACTTCAGTACCATCCATCCAAAGAACTCTTTTGTTTTCACCCACTCTTACTTCTATATCCTCAGTGCTGGCAAAGCAGCATGGAGCGGTAAGGTATTTTCCCATATTACCGTCAGCTCCGATATGAGTAGCTATCACTCCATATTCATCTTCTACCGGACCTAATACTGCAGCGCCTGCTCCATCACCAAAAAGCACGCAGGTATTTCTATCTTCCCAGTCGGTAACTTTGGATAAACCTTCACAACCTATGACCAGTATATATTTATAATGTCCGCTCGATATAAACTGATTTGCAACAGTAATACCGTAAATAAACCCTGAGCATGCGGCATTCAAGTCAAAAGCTGCTGCTTTCATAGCGCCTATTCTACTTTGTATAAGGCACGACATGGATGGTGTAAGATAATCAGGTGTCTCTGTTGCTACAATTATTAAGTCCAGGTCTTCAGCAGTAATACCTGAATCGTCCAGAGCCTTCCTGGCAGCGTCAACACCCAGCTCATAAGTAGGCTTATCCTTATCTAATATTCTTCTTTCGGATATACCTGTTCTCTTTGTAATCCACTCATCTGATGTATCAACCATTTTTTCCAAATCTAAGTTAGTTAATACCTTTTCTGGTAAACTGCTGCCCAATCCCAAAATTCCACAGCTACAAATCTTGTTCAATATCATCAACCTCCATTCCTACAAACTCTTCCTTAATTCTTTCCAAAACCCTTGTTCTTGCAAACTTACTTGCTTTAAGTACTACGTTCTTAACGGTTTTTGCACTGGAGTTTCCATGACTTTTTAAAACAAGGCCATTAACCCCAAGTATTGGAGCTCCTCCCTGTTCCTCAGCATCTGTAACTTTCTTAAAATCTCTTACTTCATTCTTTACTAATAAAGCTGCTATCTTCGTCTTAATATTCCTATAAAATATACCTTTCAAAGATCCCATAAAAAACGAAGCTGCTCCCTCAAGAAACTTGAGCAGTACATTACCTGCAAACCCGTCACAAACTGTAACATCAACTTTTCCTAAAAGTATGTCATTCCCCTCTACATTACCGACAAAATTTATATCAGAGTCTGAAAGCATTGAATATGCTTGCTTCAAAAGCTCATTACCCTTACCAACCTCAGCCCCGATATTTAAAAGTCCAACCCTTGAGTTGTCCATGCCAAGCATCTCTTTGGCGTAAATGGAGCCCATAACACCAAACTGCTGATAGTTAACAGGCTTACAAATAGTGTTTAATCCTGCATCTATAATTAATCCTTTTCCCAATTTGTTAGGTATTATTACAGCAAGTGCCGGTCTGTCAACTCCTTTTATCCTTCCAAGGATAAATAATGAACCAGCCATTAGGGCACCACTGTTGCCACAGGAGACGAATATATCACCCTGTCTCTCTTTAAGCATCTTAAACCCAACAACCATCGAGGAATCCTTTTTGCTTTTTATTGCTTTTGTGGGGGTATCTTCCACTGTAATAACTTCTGTCGTATGATGAACTTTTATACGAGTGCTGTCAAAACTTCTTTTATTGAGTATTTCCCCGATTCTATCCTTATCTCCTATAAGTAAAATATCAAAACCTTCTGCCTCACTAACTGCATCGATACAACCGTTAACAACGGCGTCCGGTGCATTATCTCCACCCATTGCATCAACCAATATTATCAAAAACCTTCACTCCTAGACAAATTAGTTAAAAAGTGTGTTACGTGAATAAATTACTACTTTTATCAAATTTTTTCAAGGGATACTAAAATAAATTTTCCCCTAAAAACTTCAACCTGTCTCTCTAGAATTTTAACCCACACAATATACTTGTTATCTTTTGCTTTCTTAACTTCAGCCTTGGCTATAAGTTTGCTTCCTGAGTATACAGGGGTCTTATACTTTATATTTGCAACTCCAACTAAAGCCACGTGCGCATCTATAACTGCAATTGCAAGTGATTCGGCAAGGGAATATATATAATGGCCTTGAATAATTCTTGTCTTTTCAAATGCCATATTCTCATTTGTCTCAAGTATGGATATACCGCCCTGGCCTAGAGAAATATCTACAAGCTCTCCAACAATATCCTTGCTTCTAAGTGATTTTACCTTGCTGTGATTCTTCTCTGCAACATTCTTTATTCTCTCTCTAAGTTCAGGAATACCTAATTCAAGCCGGTCCAACCTTATAGTAGGTATACTCACACTGAACATTTCAGAAAGCTCTTCATCTGTAAGAAAAGGGTCCTGTTGAATTTTTTCTAGAAGTACAGCCTGCCTTTCCTTTTTCATGCATGATGGCCTGCTCATCTATTCACCTCTTTGTGCTCTGTGCCAACTTGATATTCCTTGTTTTCTATTTATTATTATATTACTTTTTAATATAATTATTACCTGGTACTAATCGTTGATGATAAAAGTATATTATATATTTAATACATATGCAATAATTTCCTTACATTTTCATAAAATATTTACCGACACGTTTCGCACCTGGTTCTTTGCAGCCTTTAATCATAGTGTGCTAAATCGCGCGCCAATATCCACAACTTGCATATATGGCAGTTATTTGTAAAAAACAGTGAGAGCTTTAAAGATGAGTTGACAAAACACATGCATATTGCGTTAAAGAATAGATTCAGCCTAAGATAAGTATATAGATATAGATATAGGTATA
>JBMOLK010000115.1:0-14984 GCA_049325575.1 Bacillota bacterium
TTCTAAGTAAGCCATAATTATATATTCTTATGTGTTATTACTAAACCAGCAACTGGTATTACTAATCTATCCGATACTTCTAATATCTTCACGTAAGGGGCATAGGCCAATAGATTGCCACCAGTAGGGGCATCAAAATAACCAATATTGGTAACCGAGACACTTGTACCACCTTCGTGTGTATTAAAATATATTTCAACATTATTAGTAATTTGTGTTTCATCAACATCACTTGACACACTAAAACTTGTTTTATTATTTGCTATAGCAATGCGAGCATAACCAGTATATGTTGCTTCTGTATAGCTTCCATCTACAGCTGCTATATTAACCAATATGCCTGCATAAATTGTTGCGGGTGGTGTATAAGCTGTATTACCGAATATGTAATCATTGATTTTTTTTCTCAAATATCGTGTAATTGGCATTTTTAATTCTCCTTTTATATTCCTAATAAAGTTTTTAATTGCTGAATGGTTATAGCAACTATTTGCTTTTGACCACTTATATTTTTTACGATAAACATGTCATTTTCAGCAAAATTAGTAGCATCAATATTGAGAACTCTTGCTGCGTCTGTTGGTAAGGCAAATCCGTCAAATGGAGTTACAACATCTCCTATTAGCGTAATCTTACCCGTTGCAATTGTAATGTTATCTGTCTGATTAACAATATCGTAGTATAGACTACTATCTGTTATATCAGCTAGATCATAAGCATCGATTATGATGATTATTTTCCCGTTGTTATAAGCAGGAGTTTTTTCTACAAGTCTGGGGGCTGTCAGGTCTTTGGACTGCTTGGCAGCAAAAAGCAGAGACTTGCCTGACAGGTCATCTGTAACATCAATAGTAAGAGTCGTTTTATCGCCTCTATAAACCTCAAAATTTTTAATTTGCATATATAATCCAAATTTCTTTCATATTTCATTTATAAGCCACGATCTCAAAAAAGCCATATAAAGTATCGTACAAAAAAAAATCTCAATTTTTAAACGGGGTTTAAATGGGTTTTAAATGATTTTATAAAGGCGTCTGAACCCATTGGCCCCTATAATCCAAGTACTTCTTTTTGTATAAACTCAATTGTATCCTTTGATATATTTTTAACTCTTTCACCACGTTCATCATCAACAACTTGTATCCCTTGCATTAGTTTTAAAGCGCTTAATGCTTTAACAACTGCATAAATATTATGCGGTGTTGGATTTACCTTTGCTTCTTTAATAGCAATACGTGCAATCTCTTTAATCTCTTTTTGCAAGTTTTCATTTTCTTGCTGATATGCTTTACGCTGGTTATCCCAGTTATTAGCAGTCTTCCAGTTATATAATGTTTTGCGTGCAACTTTATCCTTCAGCAATTCAACTATCGCATCAATACTAAATCCTTCCGTAACATACAATCTTTTGGCTTCTTCATACAGTGCAGCATTTTTCATTTTGCACCTTATAGATTATAGGTAGATTTTATTTTATCAATCATATCCTGGCATTCTCTTGCATTCAACTGCAGAGAGCGGAATTCTTTTACCAATAATAAAACTCTTTCAAGATCGAGATCCATAAATTCGCTGAAGGGATCGAGCAATTCCCTTATTTGTATTAAGAGCGAATCAGCTTTCATTTCAAATTGATTATATCGTTCCTGTAATTCTGCAAGTCTGCCTTTTGCAATTAACAATTCATTGCTACTCATGATTTTTCCTCCTGTCGTATGCGTCAAATTTAGTTTCCAGCCGTGTTAAGATGCCAATCAACAGCTCTTTATACTTCAAATCCTGTTCGATTTGTTTGAATAACCTTTCTACGAGATCGCTGTAATTTTTAGTTTGTGTTTTGTAGGTCACAAACCAAATGACGAAGATAATAATTGACAAGCCGCCATTGGCAAGTATCTTCAGTAAATCAGGGGTTAAGTCCATAATTGTCCCGTTTTTTTTGCATAAAAATTTTATGCAAAAATAGAAATACATGTGCGTGGAATAATCTGAACGGTGCAGTTTAGGGTATGATATAATGAGAATAATTTTGCTGCGAAACTTAAAATAAATTTTATCATAAATCAAGAGGCAGAAATGAAATGGTTCGCAGTATTTAAAACGGGCAAACATACTGACAGTGCAGGTAATGAAAAAGAATGGACAGAAGCTGATCTTGACAAAATAGCTAATGGCTATGATCCAAAAAAGCACGAAGCTCCGATTGTTATTGGACATCCTAAAACAAATGCACCGGCATTTGGATGGGTAGAAAAATTAAAAAGAGTTGGCGATACATTATATGCACTGCCAAAGCAGCTTGCAAATGATTTTGTCGAAATGGTAAACAAAGGACTTTTCAAAAAGCGATCTATCAGTCTTTATCCGGATGGCACACTCAGGCATGTGGGTTTCCTTGGTGCACAGCCACCTGCAGTAAAAGGATTACCTGATGTTGAATTTAAAGAAGATGAAAATCTCAGCACAATCGAAACAGAGGGAGCCTCAGATTTTGATGAACAGCCCGCAGAAAATAATCTTAAAGAGCTTGAGGATAAAGTAAAACAATATGAATTGCAGCTTAAGAAGATGAATGAAAAGGAAAAAGAGTTTGAAGAATTACAGACGAAATATGCACAGGTACTTGTTGAAAAATCCACATTAGAAAAAGAAATACAGAAACAGAAGAGAGAATCTCAGCTTAAAGAATTTTCTGAAATTGTTGACAAAGCAATTGCAGAAGGCAAACTGCTGCCTAAGATGAAAGACACAATCACAAAATTGTATGAGGTGGTATCCTTAACTCCGGTATATGAATTTAGCGAAGGCGTTAAAACTCAACCATCTCAATTATTGAATGAGTTAATCGACTATATGCCTAAAATCATAGATTTTGGAGAATCAGGCAAACAAGGCGAGAAAAAAGAAGATGATTTGCCGGCAAGCAAAATCGTAGCAGAAGAAATCAGAAAACAAATGAAAAATTAATAATCAAAAGGAGATATTAAATGAGACTGCAACAAATATCCGCAAACGACACATTAACACAACAAGTAGTTGCTCAGATGATTTCAAGAGCGACAGTACTTGAATTCGCAGAATTTTACCCTATTGTAGGTAATGCCGATTATGCTCGCAAAGCGGCAACTGCCAGTGGTGGTCAATTTAGAGCATTAGACTCAGACTATGTAGATAATGTTATTACACCGGCGTTCGCAAATCCAACCTTAAAAATATTGGGCGACAAAGTGCAAGTTGACAGGGCACACGAAAGAAGAGGTTTGGATGTAGCGAGTGTAAGAGCAAGAGAGCTAATGAGCTTCGCCAAAAATCTTGGCAAACAATTCCAGTATTATTTCTTCAATGGTGTGCAGTCAAGCACGCAGTTTAATGGGTTAAAAGCAATTGTGCCCGCCGGACAGAAGATAACTGCGGCTACTAATGGACTCAGCGTAACGCTTGGTAACGACACAACCTCAAAAACAGCACAACAAAATTTCCTTGAACTGCTTAATCAGCTTATCCAAAAAGTTGATGGAGGTGCACAGGTCCTATATATGAATGCTAAAGCAATAAGCAGATTGACTACAATTGCAAGAGAATTCATTCAGTGGCAGGCGAATTCGTTTGGAATGTTAATCCCTTATTACAATGGTGTTCCGTTGAGAGATGCAGGTTATGATAAAACTGGTGCTTTGGTAATACCACAAAACGAAACGGTCGGAACAAGCACGGATTGTACATCAATTTACGCTGTAAGATTTGGTGAAGCATCTGATCTTTCGGTTGCAACAAACATCGGAGTTGAAGTAAAAGATCTTGGATTGGTTGGTGTGCATTATACTCACAGCGTTGAGTTTGACGCTGATCTTGTACTGCTTAACGATTTGAGTGTTGCAAGATTAGAAGGGATAAGATTACCATAATAATTGATAATTAATAATTGATAATTGATAATTGATAATTTGATAATTGATAATTGAGAATCTAACTATTGTTTGACAGGTTGATAATTGATAATAGACAGAGACATATTGCTGAAATACATTGATGAGCAGGAGCTGATCAGATTAACTGATGACCAGAATCTTGGCTCGGTTAATCAGCAATATTTAGATGAGTCAATAAAAAGTGCAGAGGATGAGCTAAATAGCTATCTGAAACAACTATATGATACTACAGCATTCCCGGCCGAACTTCCGGGAATGCTTACACAATTAGTTGTTGATCTTACAATCTATAATCTTTATAAACGAAGATACAGGTTGGAGATGCCGGAATCATTAAATAAACTGCACGAAGAAACATTAACGACATTAAGGCGGATTGCAAAAGGAGAAATTGAGCTAAGTTTACCAAAAAAGTTAGATGCTGGTTTTATAAAGATAAACAAAACAGATACTGACAGAATATATGGCAAAGACACTCTGGACATGATATGATTACAGAAATTAAAACACAGATTAAAAGCTATTTGGAGACTGCTGTAAGTAAACTATCGGCACAATTACAGATACCGGTCGAAATCCCAACATCAATTGAACAGTATAAGTTGAGCCATCCAATTGGAGCTTATCTGGTAATTTACAAAGGCAGCACATTTCGCCAGAAAGATGTAAAGAATCTTGTTGCACAAGATAGAGATATTGAAGTTATGGTTGTAGTAACTGCAAGATACCGGGAAGAAATGAAACCAGAAGAATATCTTGATTATGCAATTGAACAACTTAGTGGCTATCAGACTGATTCCAAACGCACCGATAGAATGATTTATTGTAGCCAGGATGAATGGCTCGGAGAAGAAGCAGGGATATGGAGTTATGCAGCAACTTTTATTATACCTGTTGAATTTTATCAGGCACAAATATGAAAGCAAGTCAGAAAGCAATTGATTTGATAAAAAAATATGAAGGACTAAAACTTACTGCTTATAAATGCCCAGCTGGAGTACTTACTATCGGTTATGGACATACTAAGACAACAAAACCAGGTATGACAATTAATAAAGAGATGGCAGAATTATTATTAAAACAGGATTTAAAGGATTTTGAAAAAGCAATTAATGAACTTGTAAAAGTGCCATTAACACAGAACCAATTTGATGCATTAACAAGTTTTATATTCAATGTTGGAGTAGGAAAATTTAAAAATTCAACTTTATTGAAAGAATTAAATGAAGGTAATTATAAAGAAGCAGCTAATGAATTTTTAAAATGGACAAAAGCGAGACAAGCTGGCGGATTAATAGAATTGCCTGGATTAGTTAAAAGAAGAAAAGATGAAAAAAAACTATTTGAATCAAATGAAATTTAGAATATTAATGATACTACTGGCAGTATCATTAATTAGTGCAGGCTGCACGCCTCAAGTGAAATATATTGAGCGTGTTAGAGTTGATACAATAAAAGCAGCAAGTCCGATTATTGAAGAAACACTTGCCGCAAAAGTAATAACTGACACACTTGTAATGAGCAGTAAAGAAGCAAGGAATGATACGGTAAGAATCATAAAATATTTTCCTCGTGAAAAAAAATTTTATATAAAAGTAAAGCCTGACACTGTAAAAGTTATAGATGTAGATACATTACAAACAACACAAATAATCGAAAAAATAACCGATAACAAAATTGAAAAAATAATAATCATATTACTTATTGTTGGATTAATATCAATAACTATAAAAATAAGGAGATGAAATGAGCGTAGAAATTTTTAATTCGTTAGTTGGATTAAGCAGTGCGATTGTATTCATTACTGCTTACTTAAAAAAGAAATTTAACACAACAGGTAATTATACAATAATTGTAAGTTTATGCGTCGGGGAAATAATCAGTGCAATCGGCTGGGCACTAAATTTAGGGATATTTATTGGTTTGGAATGGTATTACATAATCATATATGGATTGAGTGCTACATTAATTGCAAACGGTTTATCCACTTATGGATTCATAAATGATCTTTTGATATTATTAAAACTAAAAGTGCCAAAAGAATAAGGAGAAAATAAAATGTCATATGCAGCAGCAGGATTAAAACAAATTGTAATGTGCGACAAAGGGACACTGGCAACAACGCCAGTTGATCCAATTGCACTTGGCATCCGCAAAGATGCTGTATTAACTATTAACCACTTCAAGCAGGTTGAAGATTACCGCAAACGAAAGTTACGCAATATGCTCAACTTTAAGCTCGAAGGAGAAACAATGCAGCCAACGATTTTTACCTTCAAAAAAATGATTGATTGGCTAAATGGAAATGTTGATTTGCAGGTAGTAACGCAAAATCAATCCACCAGTGCTAAAGATGTCTGGAAATTTAACGCTGGCAAAGAGCTTGGGATTGATTTTGATTGGACTTATAACCAGGATGGACGAAGCTGTAAGATAACTTTTGAAAGGGCATTCCCCTACTCTGATGGAGTTACATTTATTGACGCCGCTGATAGCAACACGGCGGTAACATTCGCAGGCATAACAGATGACGGTACAGACCTCACACTTTATAGAGGTTCATCGCCGGATAAGTTTGAAAAACCTGCAGCAACATCGCTTGGCAGCAGTTCTCTTGTCACCGTAAGATCAATGAACATCAAAACTGAGAATAAAAAATCAATTGACAATCTTTCGTTGGTTGATAATTTAATGATAACGCTTGAAATGACAGGCAGAGAAGCTGCAATCTCAGATTTTGTTACACGATTAAACAAAGGTATGCTTGATGGTGTTGTCTTCCAGGAAAAAAATTCAGGCACTTATTATGATAAGTTTGACTTTAATTCGTTAGTACTTTCTCAAACAGATGAGTTCGTAATTAATGATGAGGAAAGAACATTGAAGATTGTGCTTGAAGGGAGAGTGCCTATTTATGCAGTGAGCTTTTTATATGGCACTGGGAACGGCGGTGATGTTGCTGATACAAAAGGTACAACAGGTGGAACAGTTAAGTTTGGATATTAATAATTGTTAATTGGTAATTGCGAATTGCAAATTAATTAGAGGCTAAGATGGAACTAAAAATAAAAGTGGGAAAAGGTAATTACGCCTTAAGAACATTCGACAAGAACGGACAGCAAGTATATTACAGTTCAAGCCGGTTAAATGGATTTGTTATAATAGATGGTGAACTTAAATGTGATGTGCCGGGAGAATCAAAAACTTATGAATTAAAAGATTTAACAACTCTGAAAATTGTATCATCAGGAGAAATAAATGTACAGGATAAATCAGGAAATTTATCATCTAAGAAGTAAATATGCTCTTAGAGAATGGGGCATGATATTAAAAATATTATCAGAGCTTGATAGCAGCAATATTAATAACCAGATAATAACGCTTCTTGCAGATAACAAGCTGATTGATTTGCTGAATCTGATACTTGACCATCCAATTGTTGGTGATATTTACGAAGAAGATTTTGAGGAGGTGAATAAAGTTATAAGGGATTTTTTTTCGAGAAAGAGCGGATTGATAAAAAATACCAGCAGCTCTTTGGAAAACTGTATGAGGAATATGACAGAGCAGCCGGAGAGCTTGAGAGATTAAGCGAATTAAAAGTAAACTATTATGATCCCGCAAGCGTAGATATAGATCCGTTAATATTTAAGCTCTCCGAAGGTGATATATCAAAGACAGATTTGATCAATGAATTAGATGTTGAATATTGTTATGATTGGTATTACTTGATTAAAGTGCGTGAATTAAACGAGATGAAACTCAGAATTGCTGAATGGGAAAAAATAAAGAAAGATTAGTCATTATCATAATTGCGAAATGGATCGGATTTACCAGGTTTGAACAATCTGGCGGCAATCAGATAAGAAATTATAATTGCAAATATTACTAATAAAAAATCCATATTTACTCCTGAGCAAAAATAAGTAAATACAGAGAATATATCAATGCCAGATAATGAGATAAAACTTAAATTAGTGATTGATGGCAAAGAAGCATTAGCATCAATATCACTAACAGATAATGAGTTAAAAAAACTTGCAACATCTATTCGCAATGCAGGTGATGAAAGTAGAAACTCAGGTGAAAAGATTGTTCACGCATTTGCTCAAGCGAGAAATCTTATACAGGGATTAAAAGAAACGTTTTCATTAATCTCACAAGCATTACAATCAAACATCACAGCCTATCAGGAACAAGAGGCTGCATTAGTTAAACTAACAACTGCACTAAATCAAACCAATCAACTTACCGATGCCAATGTAAAATCATTAACAGATTATGCCGCACAGTTGCAGCGAACAACTATATACGGCGATGAAGTTACCGAAACGGTAATGGCTCAGTTGCTTGCTATGGGTTTGAGCGTTGAGCAAACAAAACAAGCAACACTGCAAGCCGCAAATCTTGCAACCGTAATGGGCACAGATTTAAACTCGGCGGCAAGGGCGATGGCGGATTTATTTAATGGCAATGTTGGAATGATTGGCAGATATGTAAAAGGACTTGATGAGACTATAATCAAAAGCGGCGATCTTGATAAAATAATGGCAATGCTAAATGAAAGAATCGGCGGGCAGGCAGAAGCAATTGGTAAATCAAGTGTTGGTGCTCTTGCAAGGATGAATAATGCTATTGGCGATTTAAAGGAAAATACAGGACAATTATTATCGAATGCATTACAACCGTTTGTTAGTGTAATAAGTGATCTGGTTAAACGGTTAAATGATGTATCCCCTGAACTAAGTGGACTAATCGGGCTTGTTGGGTCTTTGACGACTGTTTTTGTAACATTAAGAGTAACGGGTATAATGCCGGCAATACAATCAATTGAATTATTTGGAATTGCTTTAACGGGTTTACGGGCGGCATTTATAAAAACGGGAATAGGCGCACTGGTTGTGGCACTTGGATATGGATTTTATGAACTGGCAAAAGCTTATGAGCACTGGAAAGATGTATCAAGTGGTGCAGATAAGTCTTTTGAAGATGTGCTTACACAGGTAAAAAATGAATCATTAAAGCTATCTAAAAGTGAATTAGATTGGTCATTAAAAGATGCTGAAAAGCAAAAAGAAAAACTATCGGGTGACATAAAAAAACTTAAAAATGATATACAGAAAGCAAAAGAAGAAGTTGTTACAAAAGACAAAGACGGGAATGAATATAGAAATTATTATGAAACAGAAGAATCAAAAAGATTAAGCGAACAACTTAAACAGACTGAACAATTGATAAAACTTGAAGAGAGTAAAATCAAAATTTATAAAGATGTACAGAATGTAAAGCAAGGGGGCGAAAAACTTACCGACGAGGAATTAAAAGCATTGTTTGAAAAAAACAAAGTTGAGCTCTCAGAAGCACAACGCCATCAGGCAGCAATGTTAAAAATAACATCTGATAATGATTTTTTGATGCTATCTCAAAAGATTGAGCATTTTGATCAGATGATTGAGCTATATAAAAAGTATGGGCAGGATATAACAGGATTGGTGAACCAGCGGGCCGAAGCCGAAGCCGAATTAAATAAAAAGACAGAGAAAAGTATAATACCAAGAGGGCTTGAAAAAAATCTCAGGACAAAGTTAAAATTAATTGAGCTAAATGCTGATGAAACGACAAAGATTAATGAAGAACATGCGAAAGAACAGGCGAGGATAGAAGAATTAACAACAGAAGACAAATTAAATTTATTGGATGAACAAAAGGTCGCAGTTGCAGATGCAATGGGGCAGATTGCCGGAGTATTTGCACAGCATACACTCGCATATCAGGCATTTGCCAAAGCCCAAGCGCTGATAGATACTTATACGTCTGCTGAGGCAGCTTATAAATCTTTAGTAGGCATTCCCATCGTTGGTCCCGCTCTTGCAGTTGCCGCTGCCGCTGCGGCAGTAGTCGCTGGATTAGCACGTGTCGAACAAATCGGCAAAGTTGATATACCAAAAGGATATGCATTAGGAGGAAGGCTGCCAAAGGGTGAAGCAGGTTTTATTGAAGGTTATCACAATGAAATAATTGCGCCGGAAAAGACCTTTGTGGAAGTCTTTAAGCAGGAATTAAGACCTCAAATATATGGCAATAATGCTACGTTAAATTATGATTTAAGCGGAATTAAAGATTCATTAAACAAGCTTAACAATGCCCTTGAGCAGGGTATTATTGCTCGTGCTTATCTTGATGATTATCAAGCGAAAAAAATTACAGCCAGAGGAAGTTATTTGTTAAATAAATCAAAATTATAATGAGGAATTATGAAACTAACATTAAAAGAAATATTACAGAACGTAGAAAGTCTTGGAAAACTTTTAAACAAAGAATTACCAGTTAAAACAGCTTATCGTCTTGGCAGATTATCAAAAGCACTGCAGAGCGAACTTGATCAATTTAATCTTACAAGGAATAATCTTATTAAAAAATATGGCAAAGAAAAAGACGGACAATATCAGATTGACCCTGAAGACAAAATTTCTATAGAAAAATTCAGCAAAGAAATTGATGAACTATTAGCAATTGAGATTAATATTGATGCCTATGATCCAATCTCAATTGATGATCTTGGAGAAATAAAATTAAGTGCAATAGATATGAACAACTTATCAATATTTTTTAAAGAGTAATGACACACCAAATTAAGATAGAATTTGCAAATTATGTTGATGGGCAAACACCCACGTGGGAGGATTGGAGCGAATATCTTGTCAATGCTCCAAATATATCTAAAAAAGTTGAATCAGAAAATGAAGGCGAAGCAGGCGTTATTGTATTTGATAATGCAAATGTAACTTTTAGATATGAATATGGCAACCCGGTTTATGCTGTATTTAGTATTGATCTATCTACAAAGCAGAGATATTTATTCCGCATTTACAAAGCCAATTCAGCCGGGCAATATGTTCAACTTTTTGAGGGGATGGCTGATTTTTCAACTATTGAATGGGACGGCAATTCACCGGTAATAAGTTTTGATATAGTCGATAAGTTATCTGCAATTGGATTATTACAATCCTTGCCAGCAAGAACGGCAAAAAGTTTAAAGACAGAAAATCCGCCTTGGCTTACGCCTCTTAATTGGAGTGCAGGACATTATTACAAAATAAATATTGGGAACAACCCAGAAGTAGTTATTGAAGTATTGAAAAATGAAGGCAGCGGAGAAGTGCATGTTGATGTCGGTAATGTAACGCCCGTGTTCGAAGCGGGTGAAATATTAATGACTTATGATACAACAAATGGGACAAAAAAATATTTATTTGCTCAAGAAAGATATTTCTATCCAGGTAATTATCCTCCACAAAATGATACATGGTTATATTCTACAAATGATAGTGATAATTTAGTAGGTTCTTACCGTATAGACAGCAGCGATGGTGATGCCTATAAAATTGATACCCCATCAATTAAGCTAAAATATTTTAATGATATATTTTATATTGGTGAAATCTGTGACAAGATAACATCTACTCATAATGGCATTCCAAGTGTAAAAGTAACTTCTTTCCAGGGATTAAAGATATTAGAATTATTAATCAAGCAAGCTTGGAGCAATATAAGCATAATCAAAAAAGGCATTACGGCATATAATATTCCCTACAATTACTGGCGTCAAACGATAGATGAAAAACCTTTTCAAAAAGAACCGATTGAAGCATTAAAAATGCTTGCAGACACTATGGGATGTTATGTTTATATTGATATATCAGGCAATGCAATAATACAAATTAAGGGGCAAAATGGGCTGACTAAATCAATTGGGACAACAGTAATAATTAATAAGACGAAGAAATATTTTTGGGATAAACTTGTCGATGGTGCGAATGTAGAAATAAAATCATGGATTGTAGATGCAGCTACGGGACAAAATTTAATAGGAAAGGCATTAGTAACAAAACAAACAATAGGTTTTACTACTGTTAATGGGATAAAACCAAGGAATGAATTAAAAAAAGAATTATTAACCGCAGATGGAAGCATAACAACTCAGGAGGGTTTAAATACATCAGCGGCCAATTATGCAATAAATTTAATGAATTTTTATGGATTAAGAAGGTCTTCATACAAAATTACATTTAACCTTGATGATAATATATT
This sequence comes from Bacillota bacterium, assembly GCA_049325575.1. Lineage (GTDB taxonomy): Bacteria > Bacillota > Clostridia > Acetivibrionales > Acetivibrionaceae > JBMOLK01. Next base: position 12,021 of record JBMOLK010000115.1, read on the forward strand.
AAACAACCAATGGGAACTGGTTGACAATTTAATAATGGATGGGAATAACTATTTTTTTACTGGGATTCAATATAATTTAAGCAGCAATGTTGTGGATCTTGAGATGGTAGAAACACAGGGGCATGATTATGATCCCCGTGCACTTGTTTTTTCATTATCGGAGGCAAATAGCTTAAATATTACTTCTAACCCATCAGCAGATACAGCTTCTCCAAGCGTGGGATATAATTATATATTCAATACCCCGCTGAGTCTTCTTGGGAGTACAGTTTCGCTTGATTTTACTAATAACCTAAAGCTAACTACAAATAAACTTGACACAGCACAGCCGATCAAGACTACAGATACTCCAACATTTGCCCAGGTAAATTTATCTAATGCCGGCACATCAACACAGGCGGTGCGTGGAGATAGAAATATTGCAACATCAGCACCTTTAACTGGCGGTGGTGATTTAACTGCAAACAGGACACTGGCTTTGAGTTATAATGCAACTAATCTTAAACTTACATTGAATGCTTTAGATACTATTCAAGATATAGCCACAACCTCAACTCCAACATTTGCTCAAGTAAACTTATCCAGTGCCGGCACATCAACACAGGCCGTCAGAGGTGATAGAAGTATTGCAACATCAGCACCTTTAACTGGCGGTGGTGATTTAACTGCAAACAGGACACTGGCTTTGAGTTATAATACAACTAATCTTAAACTTACTTCTAATGCACTTGATACCATACAAAATATATCCTCCACAAGTTCACCTACTTTTGCCGGATTATATATAAATGGAAGTATATTCCAGTCTACATCATCATTAATACAGAATAATTTTTTACCAGGTTGGACAGGTACAGGTTGGCGTATTGATTATGGTGTGACAAATGCATCTTTTAGTAACCTTGAAATAGATAATTTGACAGTACGGAAGTCAATGAAAGTATTTGAATTTATAATCAATCAAATACGTGCAACAAATGGGAGCTTATTTGTTTCAAGTAGTGCAAAGGTTGCCTCAGCCACATTAACAACTGGTACAACTGAATATTATAGCATAACATTTGACGATCCTGAAGGATATAATATATGTCCTTTTGCAATTGATGATATTCTGCTCATTCAAAGAGTGAGATTAGATTCCACTACATTAGTAAAAAGAATTGTCCTACAGGTTACATCAGTATCTTATACAACTATATCAACAACTGTTCTTTATCGAGATGGATTAATAGACAAAAATGATGTATGCGTACGTATAGGCAATGTCAGCAACACATCGAGGCAAGGAAATATATATCTTACAAGCGATGATGTTAATGCCCCCTATATTGACATAGCAGACAACGTAAATAGTTGGACTGCATGGCAGAGTCTTAATAAATTAAAATTGCGTTTAGGTAAACTTGATGGGATTACCGATAGTTTTTTCGGTAATTTAAATGGTTATGGATTATATGCAAAATCTAATGTTTATCTTCGTGGCAAAATTTATGCCGAAAACGGCGGGTATATTGGAGGTTGGAACATAAGTAATAATTCCTTAACATCGCCATATATATATTCAGGGATAACATCTCAAATGGAATTAATATCAGACTCAGCATTATCAAAAATTGGGTTATACCTAAATTATGATATTAACAACGACGATAGAATAATTAATTTATCTTTTGGGCGTATTATTGATGGATATGGTGGACTAACCAGTAGTTATGGGTTTAGCTTTAGATCTTTAGGGGATAATTATTTTGAAATAAGCAATACTTTAAAACAAATTGCAGGGTGGGAATTTGATTCATCAAAATTAATAAAAGGCACACCAACTTTAGGAATTGCATTAAATACATCGTCAACTCCTTTTATATCTGGGGCATCGGCTAAAGGATTTGAAGTTTATGATTACACTAATCCAAAACTTTTTATCGGCAAAAAAGATGGAAATTCCCTTGATTGGAACATAACCGAACCGGATACATTAACTATTAAAGGAACAATCAAATCATCAAGATTTTCAACAACTAATGTATTTGCTGGAGCTTATAATTATTTAGTAATAGATGCAGATAATAATGGATACTTTTTAAAAGCTCAAAGATATGTGGATCTTAATAATAATATGCATGTACTTATACAACCCAATGGTACAACAGATTTGATGTCTTTATACAATATTGCAAATGGAGTGGCACAGACTATTAATTTCAATTATTACAATGGACAACTTGGAATAAGTATCAATGGAGCGTATGCTATTAGATGGAGGGGAAACTTGGTTTCCGATCCTAATTCTGATTTAAGATATGGTGACATATACTTTAATACTTATAATGCACGAGTATATATTTATACAAGCAATTCATGGGTCGCACTGAATTAAATATTTTAACGATCAATATTGTGCCATAATGTCATATATTGATTTTGAAAAGGCGTTTAATAGGTATTTAAAATCATTGTCCATCTTCTGCCAAATAAGTGATAATTTTTGCCAAGTGAGATGAAAAGTTATACATCCAATCTGCTTTATGTAAGTCTGATTATCCCAGAATAGATCTCCTCTGTCATAACTCCATTTTCCCCAATGCCTATTGTTGCCATCGGCATCTTTAACGCTTTGCCGGTTGGCTGGATGAACTTGCCCTTCCCGATCGGCATCGGTCTGGTGTATGTGCCTTCAAATACTCCAGTAATAGCAGTATAATTTCCTCAACGAAGTATGTCGGCCCGCCTGATGCAAAAAAAGGTGTTAACTGCTGTTTCTCTTTTTGTTCAAACGTTCTATTTCTTTCATCAGAGTTTTCTTTTCTGTTTTTGATTTTGTATAACTTATAGCTTTGTTATAATGAGCTATGGCTTTCTCTGCATCTACATTTGAATATAAATAACCAAGCAAAGAATGATAGTAGTTATTTTCATTTAGGTTTAGTTTTTCCGCTTCTTTTATAGCTCGTTCGTTTCCGTAAA
>JBMOLK010000116.1:0-14963 GCA_049325575.1 Bacillota bacterium
TAGCACCACCTATACCGGTGATTATGAGGCTTGGGATTATTATTTTCTTTCTTCCGAATTTATCAGAAAGATAACCTGCTATAGGTACCAGTAAAATTGATGCAAACGAATATATTGTAATTATCAAGCTTGACTGAAACTGTGTAATATTAGCTTTTTTTTCAATAGTAGGCAAAACCGGTATTAGCATAGAACTGCCAAGGGTCATTATTAAGGGTATTGATGCTAACGCCATAAGGTCCCAATTCTTTTTAGCTTCCATAATAAGCCTCCGAAATTTCAAATAAACCTGCTTATAATAGTATGAAAAGAAATAGGACTTTTATTAATTATTTGTAAATGTAAGGAAATGTAATTTTTACAAAAAATAAAAAACTTCCTTGTCACAAGTCTACCATTTCATAGGAATGAGGCTAAGGAAGTTTTATTTTGCAGTTAAATACTCATTTTACAGGTTTATGAAAAGACTATTTTATGTATGAGCAGCAGTAATCGGTAAGCTCATAAACTTTTAGCTTGAAGCTGGATCCTGCAGGAACTTCAAAGGATTGTCCACTGCTAATTGCAGTCCACTTTTCATCCTGGGGAAGGAGCACGTCAAGCTTACCCCCTAGTATCTCCATTATCTCTTTGTCTGAAGTAGAAAACTCATACTCTCCGGGCATCATAATCCCCAGAGTCTTTTTTTCGCCTGTATCAAATATTACGGTTCTGCTTGTTACTTTACCGTCAAAATAAACATTTGCCTTTTTTACTATGGTGACATTGTTAAAGCTATCCATGGAATATCCTCCTAAACTATACAATTCATTTGTGAAGCCAAAAACATTATATATGCACTGTTTTGATTTTTCAATATAATCTTGTGCTATGACTGTTAAAATTCACATCTGATGGCAAAAATTAATTTATTAAAGTAAAAATCTCTATTATAATATAAATATCATAAGGTATTTACTGCACTAAACACTAAAACACGATTTAATAGGAGGATATTATGACAAAAACAAAAATTCTTTTTGCAGCATCCGAAGTAGACCCATTTGCAAAAACAGGAGGACTTGCCGATGTGGCCGCATCACTGCCGAAGGCTTTAAGCAGTCTTGGTCAGGATGTAAGAGTGGTAATGCCTAAGTATAAGAACATACCGCAGGAATACGTGGAGAAAATGGAGAGTATTGGACATATATATATTGATGTTTCATGGAGGCATCAGTATTGCGGTATTCTAAAGCTTGAAAATAAGGGAGTAGTATATTATTTCCTTGACAATGAATACTACTTTGGAAGAGACGGATATTACGGGTACCATGATGAAGCAGAACGCTTTGCATTCTTTTGCAAGGCATTGATAGAAATGCTGCCTGTTGTTGATTTCAGGCCTGACGTTATACACTGTAACGACTGGCAGACCGGAGTAGTAAGTCTTCTTCTAAGGGCAAGATACAAGGAATTGGATTTTTATAGGGGCATAAAGACTATATTTACGATACATAATCTCAAATACCAGGGAGTGTTTCCAAAAGAGGTTTTAGGGGAGCTTCTTGGTATTTCATGGGAATACTTTACGGCTGACGGAATAGAATTTTTCGATAAGATAAATTATCTTAAAGCAGGAATTGTTTACTCTGATATAATAACTACTGTAAGTAAAACATATGCAGAAGAAATAAAAACAGACTTTTACGGCGAAAATTTGAATAATGTGTTAAACAAAAGATCTAATGATCTTTACGGAATTCTAAACGGCATTGATATGGATGTAAACAATCCTGCATCAGATGATAGAATCTTTGCAAACTATACCAGAGATGATCTTGAAGGAAAGCTTGTAAACCGGCATATGCTTCAAAAGGCTCTAGGTCTTCAGGAAAGAGTTGATATTCCTATTGTAAGTATAATATCAAGAATGGTTGATCAAAAAGGCTTTGATCTTATTGACTATGTAATGGAGGAAATACTAAAACTTGATATTCAGTTCATAGTGCTTGGAGCAGGTGAACATCGCTACGAGGAGATGTTTAGGTACTACCAGGAAAAGTATCCGCATAAGCTTTCGGTAAACTTGAAATATGACGCACTGCTTTCGCAAAGGATATACGCAGGCTCCGATATTTTCTTGATGCCTTCACTTTTTGAGCCCTGCGGTTTAAGCCAGATGTTTAGTCTAAGATACGGAACGATACCTGTTGTTAGAGAAACTGGAGGACTTAAGGATACAATAAGACCTTATAATGAGATGACCCATGAGGGTAACGGATTTACCTTTACAAGGTATAATGCACATGACATGCTTTATGCATTAAAGCAAGCCGTGCAGTTCTACTATCATAGAGCAACATGGACGTGGCTTATTAGAAACGGAATGGAATCTGACTTCAGCTGGGAAAAGTCTGCAGGAGAATATATGAATTTATATAAAAAGATTGTTGGATAGTAATGCTGTGAAATAGAACATAAAAAAGAGCGAAGAATATATAGCAGATTAATTCGCTCTTTTTTATTTTTCATTTTGTAAACCGTGTTTTTGGGGTATATTTAGAATAATTGCTCACTCAAGCAATTATATGTGAATGGATAATTGCTTTATTATGTATTATTATATATTTATATGGTTTACAACGATATTTTAGGATGGAGAGTTGTTATGAATAATGAGAATATTTTAGCTGTTAAGTATGATAGGAAACATTATATAAAATCTTACTATGAACCTAATATGGGCAAGAACCTGCCGGATTACAAGGTGTTGGGATGGGAAAGCAAAGAGGCACAGTACTTAAGGTTTGATGTACTGGCGTCCAATGTTGAACTTGAGAACAAAAAGATTTTGGATGTGGGCTGCGGATTGGGCAACCTGCTTGAGTACTTCAATGAGAAAAAGTATAAAGTGGACTATACCGGTGTCGATATACTTGAAAGTATGATTGAAAGTGCCAAGGAAAAGAAGCTTGTAGGTAAGTTTCACTGCATGGATATCTTTAGTAAACATAATTTTCAAAAAGAAAGTTTTGATGTTGTGTATTCGTCAGGAATATTTAACCTAAATCTTAGTAATAATAAGGATTTTCTTCAAAGGGCCCTTGGATGCTTTTTTAATTTATCAGGAAATGTTGTAGCATTTAGTCTCCTACATAAGGATTCACCTGATAAGGAGCACCTTTACTACTATTATGACCCGGATGAAGTAGTTCATATGATAATGGAGGGATATTCCGGCTTAAGTAAGGTAGAAATTGTGGAAGGCTACCTTAAAAACGACTTCACCGTTATCTGCAGGAAAAGTAGGACTATGAAAACTTAAAAGTACTTTCACATAAAAAGGATATCTGACTGAAATATTAAGTCAGATGTTCTTTTTATTTTAAAGATTCTATAAATAACTAAAAATTGTTTTATGTTTTTGTCCTAGTGGTAGTTATATAAAAAGCTTATTTGAGTTCTATATGGAAACTCATAAAATAACAGTATTCTATCTTAAATTCTATATTTTCCCCCGGAAAACTGAATATAAGAGGTGGAAATATGTTATATCCATTGAAATTCAAACCTTTATACAAGGACTATATATGGGGCGGAAGAAATCTAGAAAAGCTTGGAAAGGAGCTTCCCGATGGCATTGTAGCAGAAAGCTGGGAGGTATCCTGTCATAAAGATGGTCAAAGCATAATTGCTAATGGTATTTTTGAAGGGACAGCCCTGGTTGATTTGGTAAAAAAGTTTGGTAGTAGGGTAATTGGAGATCTTATGAATAAAGAGTATATTGAAAACTTTCCCCTGCTAATCAAGTTTATTGATGCCAATAAGGATCTGTCTGTCCAGGTACATCCTGATGATGATTATGCAAAACTTGTTGAAGCTTCTTACTACGGTAAGAGTGAGATGTGGTATATTATTTCGGCAGAACCGGGCGCCAAGGTAGTATATGATTTAAGACCGGGAGTTGCCGGGGATAATATAGCTGATGTTTTACAGAGTAAAAACATTAAGGAATACCTAAACTACATTGAAGTTTCACCTGGAGATACCATTACAGTACCATCAGGGGTTGTACATGCTTTAGGAGAGGGGATAGTTGCTGCCGAAATTCAACAGAACTCAAATATTACCTATAGGATTTTTGATTATGACAGGATTGACTCAAGCGGGAAGAAAAGGGAATTGCACATTGAAAAAGCTCTGGATGTAGTTGATTTAAACTTTAAAAGAAGGCCGGGCAAGTCAAAAAGTATAGAGTTCCAAGCAGGCTATGGATTTTCAAAATCCTTTATATCTGTGGATATGCACTTTGGGGTTGAACTTTACAATATAGAGGATAGAATAGCCGAAGAGGCGGATGGAAGCAGATTCTTCATATATACGTTTATTGAAGGGGAAGGAATAATCAATTACAATGGAGGAACTGTCAGAGTGGGTTCTTCAGAATCGGTTATGATACCTGCACATATGGGAGATTACATTATGGAGGGAAGCTTTAAAGCATTAAAATCCTATGTTCCCAATATGCTGCAAAGTTTCATATTCCCGTTAATGAAAGCTGGATACTCAAGAGATGAAGTTCTTCAAACAGTTAGCCGAATTTAGTCAAATGTAAAAGTGGGCAATCTGTGTTGCCCACTTTAATTATGTTTTAACCTTAATCAGGTTTTAAAATGCTTTGCTGTCTCCCAGGAGCACCGGTATGGTTTTAAGAATGATTTTAAGGTCATAAATAAAGCTTCTTTCCCTGATATACTTAAGATCCAGATTTACCATTTCATCAAAACCTAAATCATTCCTGCCACTTACCTGCCAAAGTCCCGTCAGACCCGGCCTTACAGAAAGCCTTAGATTATGCCAGCTGCCGTATTTAACAACCTCTCTTGCTATCGGAGGCCTTGGTCCTACAAAACTCATGTCTCCCTTAAGAATATTAAGCAGTTGTGGAAGTTCATCAATGCTGGTTTTTCTGATAAATCTTCCTACTCTCGTAATTCTTGGATCATCTTTTATTTTAAACATAGGACCTTTTACCTCATTCTTACCTTCCAGCTGTTTTAGGAGCGATTCCGCATTTACTACCATAGAACGGAATTTATACATTTTGAATATTTTACCTCTTAGGCCGTTTCTTTCTTGAGCAAAGAATACAGGTCCGCGGGAATTTAGTTTTACAACTATTGCCGTAATTATAAATAAAGGAGACAGAATTACCAGTGCAGCAAATGATGCTGCTATATCAAAAAGCCTTTTACTAATAAGGTATATCGAAGACACGTTATAATAAATTGCTCTGTCTCTTATTGCGTTTTCAACTGTAGCTTGTAACTGCATTTGAGTCATAATAAACACCTCTTTTCGTATACTTATACTTCTGGTTAGATCATTTCATAAATATTTCCCTTTAAATTTTCTAAAACAAGCTTTGGATTTTCATTAAATAGTTTATCCGCGTACTCTTTTCCTGCCCAATTTATAACTTTTTTGTAAGATTGGAGATGCCACTCGGCATAATCCTTCGAGCAGTGGGCATCTGATGCTATAAAGTGAGCCATGTTTAGCTTAATCAGCTTCTTGGCAAATTCCCTTACAGTATTTCCATATACTCCTGCAATACTCCCGGCGTCAACTTGTATAAGGCAGCCTCTTTCAAGAAAGTTCACAAACTCGTCAAAATCTTTTAAGAGATTCATATTCCTTTCAGGATGAGCTATTATGGGATATATATTCCTAAGCTGAAGCCTATATATGGTTTCAAATGTATAAACCGGAATAATATCATAAGGAAGCTCCAATAAAAGGTATCTGGACTCATTTAGCAGCAGCAGGCTCTCTTTTTCAACAATTTCAGGAATAAATGGGTTTATAAAAACTTCACTTCCTAGCCTTAAGTCAACCCCATATTCTTTTGTCCTTTCAACAATCTCGTTGAAGTTATCAACAATTCCTTTAATATCAAAGAGTTGTTCCTGGAAATGAGGAGTTGCTACTATGGTGCTAATACCAAGCTCTACTGCCTGCTGTACCATTTTTATGGACTCTTCTATTGTTGGAGCACCATCATCCATGCCGTAAACCAAATGACTGTGAATATCTATCATATCTTTAGTTCCTCTCTTTATATTTTTTGAACCAGCCTTCTTTAAATTTCTTCGCAAGGCCATGGTCATCATAATGATTGCTGTAAAATTTGTAATATCTTTTATCTAAATTGTTTAATACTACCCCCAGAATATTTGCATTTACCTTATCAAGCTTGCTTTTGGCATTGTTTATACGCTTTGAATCAAAGTAGTTTGCTTTTATCACTAATAAGGTCCCATCAGCCTTTGGTGCCAGAATTGCTGCATCAATATATTTTCCCAGGGGAGGGGTGTCAATAATTATCATGTCAAACTGTGTCTCCAATAGTTCCATAAGCTCCGTAAACCTGTTTGACGACAGCACTTCTGAAGGCTTTGGAGGCTTTGGACCACAGGAAATAAAATAGAAGTTTTCCAAAGTGGTTATATTGATTATTTCCTCCAAAGAAGCATGACTTGAAATATAGTTGGTTAATCCGGTTAAGTTGTTATTACCGAGACGTTTTACAAGCATGGGCTTGTGAAGGTCTGCATCTATAAGGACTACCTTTAATCCGGATTTTGCATAGGATATTCCAAGGTTTATCGCAGTTGTAGTTTTTCCTTCATTGTAACCTGTACTGGTTATAACAAGCTTCTTAATTTCTTTGCTTAGACTGTAATACTGTAAATTGGTTTTTAATACCATATATGATTCATCAGCATGACTGCTTAGATCATCATGTACTTTATATATGGTTTCTGTCATATAAATACCTCCGAGCGTTTCTTATAAGTTAAAGTCAGGTATTGTTCCAAGTACCTTAAGGTTAAGCCGCTTTTCAACATCATAAGGTGTCTTTATGCTGTCATCTAAGTAGTTCAGCATTTGCACCAGTATCAATGATAATAAAAAGGAAACAAGGAAAGCAGCTGTTATTAAAAGAATATTTTTGTTGTTTAGCGGTTTGGGATCAGATGCACTGTCAAGGACATTTATATATCCAAAGCCTATCACATAAGGAGCTCTGTTTTTTAAAACATCCGTAATGCTTTCTGTTATTCTTTTAGAGATTTGCTTGTCTTTATCCCTGACCCTTATTTCAATTACATTTGCTTTAGCTGCTGCAACAGGGTTGATGGCTTTTTTTATCTGTTCGTTGCTATAACCGGCAAGGTTAAGATTTTTTATTACTTCTGAAGCTGCAAGATCGCTCATGATAAAACTTTTATAGTTTTCAATCAAATTTCTTGTTACTTGCAGATCTTCATAGCTAAGTGAAGTGCTTAAGCCAGGTTCTTTATTTGCAACATACAAGGTTGTTCTAGACTCATAGAGCACAGGGTTCCTGTAGTAACTGATATAAGCTGAAACCAATGTACTTGAGAAAGTTACCAATATTATTATCCAAATCTTTTTGTTAATTGCCCTCATTAAATTCCTTAAATACATATAACTCACCAACCCCTATAGTTATAAAACTTGTACAGCGCATTTACTGTCATTTTTCTTCCATATATCCCCCGATATTATCTTTTAGATACCACACAGTGTTTTAGTTAAACAGACAAATTTCCTTTTTTATGGAACTTACCTTGTTTATTTTGGCTGTCAGGTGGTAAACATAACCCTATATTTATATTGTTAGTGCTCCAAGAATAAACGAAAAATACTTCGATCTGTGGGTCGCGAAGCTTCATTTAAGCAATCCTGCCCACAGGTCCTAAAATTTTAAGAGAAACGGGAGTGATAATATTGAAGGTTAGAAAAGCGATTATTCCGGCAGGAGGGTTGGGGACAAGGTTTTTACCTGCAACTAAGGCCCAGCCCAAGGAGATGCTTCCAATTGTAGACAAACCCACAATACAATATATTGTTGAAGAAGCGATTGCATCAGGAATTGAGGATATCATGATTATATCCGGACGCAGCAAAAGAGCAATAGAAGACCATTTTGACAAGGCTTATGAGCTTGAGGAGGAGCTTAGGAAGAAGGGTAATCAGGAAATCTTGAGCCAGGTGGAGGATATTTCAAATCTGGTTAATATACATTATATACGGCAGAAGGAACCAAAAGGACTTGGGCATGCCATCTACTGTGCCAAGTCTTTTATTGGCAATGAACCCTTTGCAGTACTGTTGGGGGACGATATAGTGGATTCTCAGGAACCCAGCCTCAAGCAGTTGATAAAAATCTATGATGAGTATAAGACTACTGTACTGGGAGTTCAGCAGGTACCTGAAAGCCAGGTTTCCCAGTATGGAATTGTAAGCTGCATCAAGGTAGATGACAGGGTTTACAAGGTCAAGGACCTGGTTGAGAAACCGGATCAGGAAAATGCACCTTCCAACATAGCAATACTTGGAAGGTATATAATAACTCCGGAAATTTTTAAGCATTTGGAAAGCATTGAGCCAGGCAAGGGAGGAGAAATCCAGCTTACCGATGCTCTTAAAAGCCTTATGGGTGTTGAAGCGATGTATGCTTATGACTTTGAAGGCAAAAGATATGATGTGGGAAACAAGCTTGGATTCTTACAGGCTACAGTTGAGTTCGCTTTGAAAAGGGAGGACCTTAACAAGGAGTTTATTGAGTATTTGAGCAGTTTGTGTAACGAAAGATACTGCAGTATAACAGGAAAGGATGTTAAAGACTGAACTTTGTAAAAGACAAGCAGGACACTGCCATATCCTGCTTGTCCATATACTATTTAATGTATAAATATTATTGTCTTGGTGGTACTGACTTCAGGTCGGGAATTTGAGACTGCCTTAAGTGTCAATGTGCTTGGAGGAGCATTGGTATAGACCACTATTTTACCTTTACTGCTGTCCAGTGTCACTCCACTTACCTGCTTGTCCAGGGACCAGCTAACAGTTTCACCGGATATTGTATTTTGATATTGATCCTTTACTACTGCTATATAGTCAGAATAGGTAACACCGGATGACGGGATCTTTACATAGGTTGCTCCGCTTACTTCTATACTTGATGCTGCAGGTTTTTCATAAATCAGGTTAAGAGTCTTTGTCGCATAGACTGCCGGATTTGAAGGAATGTATCCCTTAAGGGTCATAGTATAGGGTTTTGCTGTCTTACCTACAATGATCTTTCCTGTAATGCTGTCCAAAGTTACACCCTCTACCGGCTGAAGCAGGGACCAGTTCACCGGCTGATTATTCATAGTATTTCCATACTGGTCATAAACAACAGCAGAATAATCTGAATAAGTTACTTCACCTGTTGGTATATTTATATAAGTAGCACCATTGATTGCAACACTATTAGCAGAAGGAGAGTGATTTACTTTTAACTGGCTTAGGGTATATCTTCCATCAGGCCTTCTACCGGATATAGCAAGGTCTATGCCGGGTTTGCCTGTTTCCGGGTCAATAATTGCAGCACACAGGGTATATGTTCCGGCGGGGACAGTAACTGGTATATTGATATCATGGCTCATGCTTTTGCTTCCAGGAAGCCATGATCTGATGTCTTCCTGTGTATTTGTCCTAAATACTACCTGTCCGCTTAAGTCAACTAGTGACAACTCAAGGGGCCACTTATAGTAAAACGGTGCCACACCCCTGTTTATCCAGTTCATGTTCACAGTGAGGCTTTGCCCTGCATTAACCTCACTTAGATGAGATATGTTCTTTAGAACGAACCTGTAGCCCATAGTATTTAATACAAGATCAAAGTTTGGCTGAAGGTTTGTTCCTGTGGGTTGAAGACCGGGAGAACAAGGTCCGAGCCAGCTTGTGTGGGAGTCTCTCACCATCTGAAGAGTTGTATTTATATTTGAATTATCCAGGTACGTTAGTCCCGGATAATTCGGAAACTCCCCACCGGATGGGGCAGTTTTCCAGTAATCCGGCATTGATGGATGAGTCTCACCGGTAAGCCAATCAGTGTAACCCTTGTTAACATAGTCAAGAAACCAGGTGTATGTTTGGTTATAGCTTCCGAATGAATCGTTAAACAGCCCCATCCCGTTATCTTTTGCGATTTTAAAAGGCCTTCTAATGATAAGAGTCTTATTTTTAAAGCTGTCTACATAATGCTGAACATACTGGTCGGTAATGTTTACGCCGGGGAATGGTATTGTAAAAGTTGAGCTTTTTTTGGTATGGAATTCTCCCCAGTGTCCAAGACTTCCTATAGCTATTATAGGTACTCTTTTGTCATTATTGTATCTTGCTGCCAGGGCACCTATAAGCATTTTATGATAGGCAATGAGTTTAGGGTTGCTGTAATTTGGGCTAAAGCCTTTACCCCAGTCAATATCGTACCAGGTACCATCACCGTTTATTTCCTTATAAAGCCAGTCTGGAATATCCATATGAGATGTTGGGCGGGGATAATCCATATTTATTCTCATTATAACCTTTACGCCCTGGCTAGCCCAATAGCTGAACTTGTTTTTGGTTTCCAGAGCATCAAAGGCATAAACACCTTTTGTAGGTTCGAGTTCTCTCCATGTTGCATTTACGTAAACCAATTTGTGAGGCTGTGAATAAGGCCCTCCGCTTGCCCATGGAGCCCAACCCATATAAGGATTGTTCAGTACACTTGAAATTTCCTGAGGATACACTGTTGAAAGGGTTGAGACAGCATTAACAGAAGGTGCTGACACAAATGCTGATGTGAAAACTAACACCAGAACCAACAGAAAGCTAAGCTTGGAACTTTTAAACGGCATACACAAATCCCCTTTTAAATTTTTTAATTAAATTTAAATAGACAAATGCTGCTAGAGAGTGACCAGAGATGTTAAAACCTTGATTCATAGATTTTAAGGAAACATATAACCAATCCTTACTAAATAAATATGATTAGTTCAGTATTATAACAATTAGTATATATTATCTGCATAATATAGTCAATGTCTATGAATGGATCCATATATTAAATTCTGTTAGCTCATTGTATTCTGTTGGTAAATTAATTTCCATAAAGTTAGTGCCTCGTGATGTAACTCTTTTCTAGAGCACGGTAGGTACAAACATAGGAAGTGCATTTTAACATTTCGGAAACTGAAAATTTGTAATGTAAAAAAGCACTGGATCAAAGCAGCTATTTCAAATAAAAGGAGGCGGGTTAATGTGAATGTTATAAATCTATATAGGATAGCTAATTTATTTTATAGAATCAGAGTACCTTTACTACCTAAAATAATATACTTTGTCCAGTTTTTATTATTTAATAGCATTGTGCCATATACTGCAAAAATTGGTAAGGGGACATACTGTTCTTATGGTGGTGTCGGGGTTGTTATACATAAAAGGGCTGTAATAGGAGATGACTGTGTCTTAGGCCAGGGGATTACCATAGGAGGCCGTTCCAGGATTCCTGAAGTACCGGTCATAGGTAACAGGGTATACATAGCTTCGGGAGCACGTGTCCTTGGTAATGTAAGAATTGGAGATAACGCTATAATAGGCGCCAACAGTGTTGTAATAAATGATGTTCCGGAGGGATGTGTTGCAGCAGGTGTTCCAGCCCGAATAATTAAAACGGGAAAGAAGCTTGAGGATTATCTTTAGTGCCTTGTAATGTTAATAAGCACTTAGGAAGGGTTGGATTAGTATGAGGCTGAATATTTTAAAATCTGAAGGTACAAATAAGGCAATTATGTTTTCAATGTCATTTAGCATGATAGCAAAGGTTTTCACTTTTGCGCAGTCAATGGTTGTATCTTATGCATTTGGAACCCAGAAAAGCACGGATATACTTTTTTATGTGCTGTCTATGATTATTTTGCTTACAACGCTTTTAAGCTCTGTTAACCAGCAGGTTATCATACCTACTACAATAGACATAAGGAATAATGCTTCGGAGGAGGATTCCAAAAAGTTTATTTCATATGTTTATATTATATATCTTATTATCGGGGCTCTTATGACTTCTATTCTGCTGACTGCCCCGGATAGAATTTTCGCTGTTTTTTCAAAGTTCGGTATCGAAGATATCCGTTCCAATATAAGCATTATAAGATATATATTACCGGCGTTTCTTTTTATTATTGTTAACACATATGTTTTAGATGTATTTACCACTTACAGGTACTTTACTCTTCCCATGGTTTTGGATATGGTAAAGAATGTCATAATTATCTCTTTTGTTCTTATATTTAGAGATGTTTTCTCTGTAGAGAGTCTCGCAATCGGTGTTTTTGTAGGAAACCTGACACAGTTTCTTATTTTGAATTTTCTGTTATTTGCAGTTTTAAAGTGCAGGTTTTCCTTTAAACGTTACAGATTAAGTCCACTGGTCAAAAAGAATATAGTATATGTTATATTTGGCCAGCTAACTACCTTTCTTAACGGTTTTATAATAATGTATCTCATGTCCGGGTTTGACGAGGGAGTATACTCGGCAATGGATTACAGCCAGAAAATAAATACTGTGTTTAGCCTGGTTATAGTGGGACAAATTGCGACAGTAGTTGGTATGAACATCATAGAACATTACACTAAAAACCGGCTTGACAAGATAAACCAGACCTTTATCAGCTATTTAAAAGTAAGCCTGTTTTTCATTATACCTTTTTGCTTTTTAGTATCCTTGTGTGCAGAGCCTATTATTTCAATTGTATTTGAAAGAGGAAGGTTTACAAAAGATGCAGTCCGTTTAGCTTCCGGGTTTTTGAAGTATTTTATACTCACCATTCCGTATATATTGGTCAACAGCTTTGTTGTAAGGCTTATAATAGCAAAGCAGATTCAAAAAATTGCATTTTGGTGGCAGGTATCACAAAGTGCAGGAAGCGCCATAATTATCTGGCTTACAATAAGGTTTCTGGGGTATTACGGATACCCTGTTGGAGCTCTTGCTGCCAATTACATTTATATTTTCCTGCTTCTGTATTTCCTTTTAAGGTACCAGTTCAAATTTATAGACAATATTTTGGTGATAAAGTATTTTATCTTAAATATGGGGTTTAACGTGATTGTTACAGTGCTGACTGCTTCCCTAACCCAATGGATTGAAAGAAGCAGCTCACTTCTTACCAAGCTTTTATACCTATTAATCGTTTCAATTGTGTATATGGCTCTTTATCTTACTCTTGGATATATCACCCGGATTAACAGGGATATTACAACAAAGGTTGTTTTATTTGCAAAGGACAAGATAAAGTCAAGGCTTACAGCTGGAACTTTAAAGAAAATGAGTTCAGACAGTTAGTGCTTCGCATGCTCTAGAAAAGATTTCGTTACGAGGCACTGGATAATCTGATGGCTATCAATCCAAAACTTGTTTTTCAGGATAAATATGGTGGTAAGTTTTTTACAAGTAAATGGTTATTAAATTTACACAGCAGTATAGAACCTATTAGCAAAAGCAAAAAGGAGTTGATTGGGAATGAAGCAGAACAATAAAAAAATAAGAATTTGTTTTTTAACATTTTTAGCATATCCACTGTTTAACCATGATGTCAACTCAATTTTCGGTGGAGCGGAAATTGATTTATATAATATGGCAAACAAACTTGCGGAAAATGACAGGTATGAAATAACTTTCGTAGTAGGGGATTACGGTCAGAATATTGAGGAATTGCATAACGGTATAAGGGTAAGAAAGTTCAAATACTTTAATCTTGATACATTTAAAAAAGTAAGGCATAAGTTTAAAAGACAGATTGTTATGTGGAAGGAGCTGTTTAATCTTGATGCAGATGTATATATAACGGAAGCATCAAGTGAGCTTCTGGGTTGGATGGCTCTTATATCAAAAAAGATAAAGGGCAAGAAGATAATTTTCAGGCTGGCCCATGATCTTGACACGGATTTTGTGGATACCAGAAGCAAGAGTTTCAAGCTTTACTATCTTTATAAAACCGGCATCTATAATTCTGATTTTATAATAAGCCAGACCAAAAGACAGCAGAAAATGCTAAAGGAGAACTTAAACCTTGACAGTACTATAATTAAAAACGGCTTTTTTATTAATGAGAATATAGACTTTTCCATGAAGGATTATATATTATGGGTTGCCCGTGCGGAGGAGTGGAAAAGACCATGGCTCTTTGTTGAGCTTGCCAGAAGGATGCCAGAGGAGAAGTTTGTGATGGTCATGCCCGGTAAGAGCAGTACAAAGGACCGGATATTAGAAGAGGTCTCACAGCTTGAGAACCTTGAGTTCATTGATTTTGTTCCTTTTTACAGGATACAGGAGTATTACGATAGAGCAAAGCTTTTTGTAAACACCTCTTTATATGAGGGATTTCCAAATGCCTTTGTGCAGGCCTGTCTTGGAAAGACCCCCATCCTGTCGTTTAGTGTGAATCCTGATAATTTCATAAACGAAAACAATCTTGGAGTAGTTTGCGATGATAGTTTAGATAGAGCAGTGGACTTTATCACGGAACTTAAGGAGGGGAAGCTTGAGTTTTATGGACAGAATGCCTTCTCATATGTAAAGAGGAACCATGATATAGCAAAGATAAGTGCCATATATGAAGATATAATAAACTCCCTGGTTAAAGAAGAGGTAGCAGGAGAAAAAGCAAGTATTTGAAAGGAAAATTTTTTATGAACGCAACAGGTGTTTTTACAAAAGGCAAGCTTCTTACAGCCATATTTTCAGCAGTTATAATTTCTTTGGTTAATATGATAGGTCCTGTTTTATCTTTTGTTATCATGATCGGCATAATAACAGGATTTGCACTGCTAAAAAAACCTATATTCGGCCTGGCAGCTTTAATAATTTTAACACCGTTTTCAAATACGGAGGTTTTAAATACACAGATAGCCGATATTCCGGGTCTGAAAGCAGCCAATATACTGGTTGTAATGGTAGTGATTTTTTATATCCTGTCAGGAAAGCCCCTGACGGTTTTAAAAGAAGATAAGTTTTTTATTATAGGACTGATAGTCATTTTTACTGCTGCGGTAATACGTTCTACTGCGTATATAGGCGA
>JBMOLK010000117.1:0-1841 GCA_049325575.1 Bacillota bacterium
TGCCAGGTGCGCAGCTACATCTCGACGGCTAGAAAAAACAACCAGCCCATTTTGGAAGTTCTGCGTCAGGCGTTGTCGGGTTCACCTTATGTGCCAGAATTTGTCACCGCTCTGGCTGAATAGTTACTTTCAATTTTCATATTCAGACCCTTTTCTTTATAACTTTCGTAACTGCCCGCCATCGCGGATAGGACAGTCAGTTGCCCGACCGCCTCCGCGCGGATTTGCGCGGGCGGGAGCAGAGCCTGCCCTGAGCGAATCCAAAAAGTCTCACGTCTGGTTCTGTAGTGGGGGCGAGGTCAGCGATGACCCCGCCTACCATCACTAGCCGCCATTACTCCCAATCTGAGGAGTCATCAATAATAAATTGCTGCCCAAGATCAAGAGCTTTCATAAGCCCATAGTGAATTTTATACCTAACATGCGTTCTTATTTTAGGGGCAATGTTTGATGGACTTCTCTCCCGATAACACCAGCCAAAGAACAGCTCTGAATAAGTATCAGCAATATAACAAAGGACATTGAGGTCGTACAAGAATTGCAAAAAATTATCTGGGGTTCCACAAAATGCTGGTATTTCCATCTTGTTTTTCTTTAAGAAATTTGTAAATGATTTATATCCCTTTAGGTATTCCTCATAGGTAAATTGATTCTTGCCATTAAGGAACTGGAAAAATTTCAAGAAAACCTCGTAGTCTTTTAAATCATAATAGAAAGAGATATGATCTCTAACTTCTCCAAGCAAATAATCCGAGTATTTACGCGTGAACATAGGAGTTGTGAAATCTTTGTACGCAAAAATATCGGCAGGGTTTCTGTTTTGTTCAATAAAGTTTTCTTTTTGTATGGACAATATCGTGATTATGTCTCTAGGCCTGTATAAAGAATAGCGCAAGAAGGTTACAAAGGAAGATGGTGATGTAAGATGTGTGCGGAGGTTTGCCGCGTCATAGGGAAAATAATACCCCCATACTGTTCCTGGAGGATATTTTTCTTCCTGTTGATAGCTTAATAGGCGATCAACCATGAGATAGATTGGCGATGTTTTGTATTCAGAGTAAGTAGTAACCCAATTTAGAATTACTGAATTGTCCCTTATTTTGCTATTTTGATTTTGAAGGCCAAGTGAATTGAAAATATCTGGCCGAATTAATAGAATCACTTTAAGCCTGCCTGGTGAA
Organism: Bacillota bacterium; assembly: GCA_049325575.1. Classification (GTDB taxonomy): domain Bacteria; phylum Bacillota; class Clostridia; order Acetivibrionales; family Acetivibrionaceae; genus JBMOLK01. The sequence continues at coordinate 1,182 of JBMOLK010000117.1, forward strand.
TCCTTAATGTTAGCGAAGAAGTCGTTATTTATTGACCAGACAGCATTAGCTAAACCTTTTATGCAGTCTATGTAGGTGTCATAATCAATAGATTCTGGTCTGATATCTATTCCATCGATAAATAGAATGTGACTCTGTGGTAATTTCAATGAACTAAATACTTCCTCAAATTGCTTCTGTAGGTACATAAGATTTACTTGGAAGCGACTCTCAGAAAAGGAAATTGAAGTTTTATCCTCGCCTCCGACTTTGGCATATTTTGCTACAAGCTCAGCCGCTATTGCAGCTTCCTCGGCAAAATTTATAGCGTAAACAACTTCAGGAGAGAATGCACTCTTGTAAAATTCATCAATTGCTGCTGATAACTTACGAAATTTAAAGAAGCTTTGAAATTGAGGGATTTGTTTTTCTTTGTCTCTTATTTGTTGCGCTAATAACAAATAGATTGCCACTTTCCAAATGCTAGTGAAATCTGATAAGGTAAGTTGCCTAGCTTGCTTTAGGGAAACAAATTTTTGGTATTCTGTCTCGCGTATATAACCATTGGTGCTAGTTGAGTCATGGGGTATCCTCAAGGTTGCGAAACCAAACTGAGGAGGCACCCCATGACTACAGACGATATTATCCTACACATTTTTTGCCGTGTGGACGATAGTTTGC
>JBMOLK010000118.1:0-14945 GCA_049325575.1 Bacillota bacterium
CTTATGATTTCTTAGTATTTCTTTGATTTTCATAGTTATACCATAATAATACAAATATGTAAGTAAAGGAGGAGAAACATAGCTTAGAAATTTTTAAAAAGTGCCTTGACAAACGGGGCCATTACATATGACACAACTACAGCCAGCTATTTATGTTATTTCTAATACACATTTAGTACAGTAACGATTATTAAAAAGCAGGTGATTTACAATCCGGGATTATAACAAATAGTGGGATTTTGTGATAAGAAAAGGTAAATGTGTTATGATAATTAGCAATATTATACTTAATATATAATAAAGAATTGAAAATATTGATTACTTTTACTGAGCAGGATTATAACTATATTAGCTATGATTACTTATCAGGGTATCCACAATTTAAGCATGATATTAGTAACATAAAAATAAATGGCTTAACTAATTGTGCTTTGCAAAAATACGGTGCATATTATCAACTTTTCAAGGTTCTTGCCAGTTTGAGCAAATTCAGTGGACTACAATCCAATAACCATATAAAAATAAAAGGTTAAGTATAAAATATATAATGGCACTATTTTGAACAAAAGCGCTTTATAAAATAAAATTACAAAGTAATGTTAAAATCAAACTGTCTTTATGCAAAAAATATATATTGAATAATATAATTTTATCTTATATTGACTAAAAGGTCAACATTTATTGCTTTAGTTGGATTTGTATTTGAAATATATCCCCACTTTATAAAGTCAGTTTGTTATTTTTTTAATTAATTGATAAATTGAATTTGTTTTAAAATTAATATAAGTCAAGTAGTTAAAAAAACCGATAAATTTATTACATTCATTGAGAGGAGAATGGACTATGAATTTAGATGAATTATCAGATTATCTTGGTAAAATACCTGACTATATTGAGTATTCATTTTTCAGAAATTCTTCAGAAATAATGGAAGCCATATTAAATAAAGGGTTTAACAATGTACTTGAGATTTTATCAATGGAAGAGACTGCTAAAGGCATATATAAGTGTGAAACTGCCTGGAATGTTGATACGGAAAATATCATAAAAAAGAATGTAAGCATTGATATTACAGGAGAGATGATTTTTATTACCGAAGTTATTTGAAAGAACCAGAAAAGCCGGAAAAATCCGGCTTTCCGTGGCTGCTTTAATGACTTAGCTTTCCAAACTTATCAATAGTCTTCTTTTCATATCTTCGTAAACAAACTTGTACATTTTAAACAATTCGTTTGCAGCAGGGTCTTCGACATTTACATCAGGGTGGTATTTTTCTACTATACCGTTCCAGCCAATATCTAAAATCTCATCCCTCATTTTATGTACTCTTTGCAGTGTTCCTGATTTCTCATTTATGCTGGTAAGCTGCTGCTTTATTTTAAGAAGCTTATCCAGCATATTGCTTAAATGATCATTTTCATTGCTCATAAAACTACTCCCCTTAAAAAATTTCTTGAATATTTATTATCTGCTTTTTCTTATGTCTTATTATAGAGATAGCGAACTTTGAAGATAAAATAAGAAAAAGTAGAATTATACGATTTAAACATGTGCTGAAAGTTAATCAAGTTTAAGACAGCTATTGTATTAGCTGCAGCAAAAAATGTCTGTTTTTTCTTTGGTTGGAAATAATGAATTGAACTTTCTTACCAAAACACTTCCTAACTTCTTTAAAATATAAGCAAAATTTGCTACTAGAAATAATTATATCACATTATGTTCATTGTGAAAATTATTTATTTAAAAATTAAAAAAATGGCCTTTATAGCAGACATTTTGTGCTATGCAGACCACAAGACAGCAGCTTTTTTTATGAAGGTATTTTAATCAACCTGGGATTGTTTTGATCTTGTTACCATAAACATCTCATTAATTATCTTCATGTTATGCATTAATTTCTAGAAAATCAATTCAAGAAAAATTCAAGAAAAATTCAACTAAAATGCAAATCATTGCATATAAAACAATCTATAATGTTAAATATTACACAAACAAGAAGGAGGTAGATAGCGTAGATACAATAAAGGACAACCAATAGAGGAGATACCATAGAGGATGCCTGTACTTTCTTAATTTAAATTGATTTTATAAATGGATTACTGGTATTAGTGTTCGATCTCTTAAGTAAGGGAAAAGGGTGAACTTTGCTGCTTTAATTTGTTGCACCGGAACCATATGAAGTTTTAGTTCGGAATAAGATAAAATAAAAGGAAGGAATGGTTACAGGTATGATAAAAGCTAAAAAATTAAAATACTTTACAGTAATTGCAGCCATCTTATTAATAAGTTTTATTAATGGAGTCTGCTTCGCATCAATGAGTGAAATTGAATCAAATGATTCGTTTGCCACAGCAACATTGATTCCGCAAAATTATGACTTGAATCAACCAATTTCAGGGTCCATAAGCAGTAGTTCCGACGTGGATTATTTTAAATTTACACCATCAAACAGTGGAGGCTATCACATATACATAACAGGTGACCCATATTCAACTTCTGTTTACGGGTATCTTTATAATAGCAGCCAGGTACAGATAGACGGGATGGTTGTAGGAGATGATAAACCTGCAGAAGGTGTTCACAGCAGTTGGGCTCGCAAGTTAATCGGGGAATTTAAAGCAAATGAGACATATTATATTAAAATTATACCAGGTTCTAGTACTGATGTAACAGATTATACCATTACAATAGACCCGGTAAGAATGCCTAACGATGAATTTGAATCAAATAATACTTTTGCTACGGCAAACGTACTCAAAAATCATTCTTACGCAGAGCCAACTACAGCAGCCATAAATAAAAGCGGTGATGTGGATTATTTTAAATTTACACCTACCACGAGTACAAACTATACAATACAGTCTTTAGGAAGTATTGATACTTATGCGTACTTGTATGATAGTTCCATGAATCAATATGCCTCTGATGACAATAACGGAGTAGACAATAATTTTAAAATAGTATGCTATCTTCATGCGTATAAGACATATTATATCAAGGTTGGCCATATATCAGGCACCGCCACAGGCAATTACAGCATAAAGGTTACTCCATCAGAAACAATCGGAACAGATAGTGTAGGTAATAATATTTCCTCTGCTTATACCTATCCTGGTATTCCGTTTGGTACCCAAATAGAGTATGTAAATGATGTGGACTATTATAAGTTCACTACAGGAGCTGCAGGTTTTTATACCTTTGAATCCAAAAGCATTTACAATACATACGGTGAAGTTTACAGCAGCAGTCAAACTTTAATTGCCAGCGATGATAACAGCGGTTATGAAGAAAACTTCCGTATAACACTAAATTGCAGTGCAAACACAACATATTACATAAAAGTAGGCTGTCATAACGGTGATAACGGGTCATACAGCATAAGTGTATTCAGGGGAAAAATACTTCCTGTTAATCTCTATTCACAGCAGCCATATGACCAATTATGCTGGGCTACAGCTGCATCAATGACAAAATCATTTTTCACAGGGATCGATACAGACCGTACCCTTGAATATGCTCATTATGTAAATAGCAGTCCATATCCGATTATTTTTAACAAGGGGCAATACTTGAGTCAGATCGACATGGCAGTATTAAGGGATACCGAGAATATGACATGCAGAAATTTCTACCCCGAAGGACTGGAAGAGTTGAGGGTACCATTTGAAGATATAGCTGTAATCATAGACAACTCATCCCCAATGCCTATTCTAACCGGGGGGCATGTTTTGTTGGTAGTCGGGTATGCTTACCAAAGCGACGGGGCTGATGGAAAGTTTATTATTCTAAACGACCCCTGGGATGGAAAACAATATGTATATGATTATAACTATTTTAATTTCAAGGAGTGCTCTTATTACCTTAATGTGCCGGAAGCTAATACTGAGATTGAACCAAATAGTGGATTTAGTACTTCTAACGGTTTGCCTTTGAATACAAGCCTCTCATGTTCCATATCGTATGCCGGGGATGTTGACTATTTTACATTTAGACCTCTTATGAGCGGTACCTATTCTATAGAAACCACCGGTTCTATAGATACATATGGATGCCTGTATGACAACCTCCGTAATTATATTACAGAGGACGATAACAGCGGTATGGACAACAACTTTAAAATAACCTATAATTTGGTTGGAGGCAGAACATATTATATAAAGATTAATCATAAGAATGTCAGCGGAACTGGCAGTTATACTCTAAAGTATGCTGCACAATAACCTGGCAACTGTCATTTATGTAAAAGACAGGAACTAAGTTGCTTTGTACTATAAAACACGGTTTGGGTGCAGCAAATTAAAGCAGAAAAGGTTTGTATATAATTCATTGCCAATTGTTTATAGTATTAAACAGTAAGAAATTATTCATTTATAATTTGACTTTCAAAGAGAGAGATTCTTAAGGCCTGGATCTCTCTTTATTTTGATAATCACTGTACCAACGCTCTTATAAAGCATAGAAAACAAAGAGAAAAATTATATCTACAGTACTATGACAGTTTAAGCTGCTTTTTTGCTATCTTCTCGGCAATGAGTCTGCATAAAACCGAAATAATTATATAAATAGGGAACGAGTATAGATAACTCCAGTGGATTAACCTATAAATATCTACTACTGTAAGCAGTGGCTCTGCAATAAAAGAAAAAAAAGCCGACAGAATGGTATTTGATATTATAAAGTACTTCCAATCCGGGAAGTATTGATATATAAGCATGTATGATACTGGTATGATTATAAAGTCAACCGGGAAAAGTTTGGGTAAATTTGGAAGTACTTTTATAGGGTACTCCCATAACGCAAATTCATAACCTATCACATCTAAAAAGGATGCTGCAGTATTAACAATGAGACCATAGACGGCTATTTCAAGTATACGCTTTTTGTCCACAAGCTTCCACCATACAAATAGAGGTACAACAAGCAAAACTATACTAAGCCACCACTGCCAACGCAGTAATTCATAGCTGATCCAGTGTTCAAAAGATAAGGACATATGCTGTTTTTTTAGTTCGATTATTTTTTCAAGCAGTATGTTGCTGTTATTCATGTCTTGTTTAACTCCTTAGCAGTGGTAATTTTATGAACAATAAAAATGAAAGATTAATTGATAGTATTATAACCATTTGAATAAAAATGATGTTTTTTTGATGAGGCTAATCTATATAAGTAAGAGTTGTAGTCTTAAAATGTTAAAAAAAAAGCCCGCAACATTCCAATAAGGTAGGAGAATGAAACGGGATATTAGGGGAGTATATTGTATTTCACTCCTAATTTATCGAAATAATATGTAATTTACTTTAGAGTTTATTATAAAAAAAATTAATAGTTTATAAAAATATTTACTTTATTATTTGATTGGTGTATCATATAAACTGGAATGGCAGTATTGGGATAAAAAACCTTGATTCATAATTTAAGAGCATAAGGCTGGAATTGGTGCTGGGAAGTTTTTTAAATTATATTCTGTCATTTAAAAGTTAACAGCAAGAGGGAGTAACAGCCTGCATAAAGCAGGAGTCAAAGTCGCCATTACGGCTTTTAAAGTCCGGCTTTGTCAAAATAAGTGTGAGACTCTGCATCCATTCTTTTGTTTTGGATGTGGAGTTTTTTATTAAAGCTTTTATTTTGAATGGGTTTTGGTTAGTAAGATGGGATTTTGGAAATTATATTAAAGTCTACTGTTTAGAAAGGAGAATGACCTGTGAGTGAGTTTTACAAAAAGACAGCGGAAGAAGTAATGAAAGTCCTGGCTGTCACAAATAAGGGGCTAAGTAATGAGGAAGTAGCCAAAAGGAGAGAGGAACATGGATTTAACGAACTAACCGAGGGTAAAAGAAAGAGCGCCATAAGGGTATTTTTAGAACAGTTTACAGACTTTCTTGTGCTTATACTGGTTGGTGCGGCAATAATTTCAGCTTTCCTTGGAAAACTGGAAAGCTCTGTTGTTATAATGGTTGTCGTTATAATTAATGCTTTATTAGGGACTTTTCAGCATGTTAAGGCAGAACAGTCTTTAAATAGTTTGAAAGCTCTATCTTCTCCCATTGCTAAAGTATTAAGAAACGGACAAAAGATAGAAATACCCTCAAGGGAAATTTTGGTAGGAGATATTTTATACCTTGATGCAGGAGATTTTATAAGCGCTGACGGAAGAATTATTGAAGCCTTCAGTCTTCAAGTAAATGAAAGCTCATTAACCGGTGAGTCGGAAAGTGTAGCGAAAACCACTGATGTAATAGATAAAGATAATGTAGGTATTGGTGATAGAAAAAATATGGTCTTTTCCGGCAGCTTTGTAACATACGGAAGGGCTACCATAGTTGTTACAGCAATCGGTATGAAAACTGAATTGGGTAAGATAGCAAATCTTCTGGAAAGTGCAAAGGAAAAGAAAACCCCTCTGCAAGTGAATTTAGATAACTTTGGAAAGAAGCTTGCAATAGTAATACTGGCCATTTCACTATTTATCTTTATTTTGAATATAGTCAGGGATCATGCAGTTATTGATTCGTTTATGTTTGCAGTGTCTTTAGCTGTGGCGGCAATACCGGAAGCCTTAAGCTCCATTGTAACTATTGTTTTGGCTCTAGGGACCCAGAAGATGGCAAAGGAGAATGCTATTGTTAGAAAACTCCATGCAGTGGAAAGCCTTGGCAGTATTTCTGTAATATGTTCTGATAAAACCGGAACACTGACACAGAATAGAATGACTGTAAAAAAGGTGCTTGTTGATGATAATGTATTGGAAAGCGATAAATTAAATACCGACAAAACCATACATAAAAAGCTTATACTGATGTCCCTTTTGTGTAACGATGCAGTTACTATAAAAGATAAAGAGATTGGAGACCCGACGGAAGTCGCACTTGTTGACTTTGGAAGCATATATGATTTGGATGAGTTGGATATAAGAGAAGACTATGACAGATTGGGAGAGGTACCTTTTGACTCTGACAGAAAACTGATGAGCACAAAGCACAAAATTGACGGCAGTACAGTTATGATAACAAAAGGAGCTCTTGATGTTTTGCTTAAGAGGTCAATAGAAATAGAAAGGGCTGATGGTGTACATGCCCTTACTCAAGACCAAAAGGAGAAAATAGAAAAGGTAAATAGAGAATTCTCGGAAAACGGACTAAGGGTTCTGGCATTTGCATACAAGAAAATTGAAGAAGATAAATCCATAAGCTTAGAAGACGAAAATGATCTTACCTTTGTAGGATTAGTGTCTATGATGGACCCTCCAAGAGAGGAGTCGGCAGAGGCTGTGGCAAATTGTATCAGCGCAGGGATAAAGCCTGTGATGATAACGGGAGATCATAAAATAACCGCTTCTGCCATAGCAAAACAGATAGGTATACTAAGGGATGATTCAGAGGCAATGGAAGGCTACGAGCTTGATTCTATCAGCGATGATGAGTTAAAAAGAAAAGTTGAAAATATTTCCGTGTACGCCAGGGTATCACCGGAACATAAGATAAGGATAGTAAGAGCCTGGCAGGAAAGGGGAAATGTGGTGGCCATGACCGGAGACGGTGTAAACGATGCACCTGCCTTAAAACAGGCCGACATAGGCGTGGCTATGGGGATTACGGGAACAGAGGTTGCCAAGGATGCTTCGTCAATGGTATTGACGGATGACAACTTTTCAACCATTGTTAAGGCAATTGCCAACGGTAGAAGCATATATGCCAATATCACAAATTCAATTAAATTCTTGCTATCAGGAAATACTGCCGGAATTCTGTCCGTGTTATATGCTTCAATATCTGCGCTCCCTATACCGTTTGCACCCGTTCATCTACTGTTTATAAACCTGGTTACAGATAGCCTGCCTGCTATTGCCATAGGCCTTGAGCCACATACCAGGGATATAATGAAGGATAAGCCAAGGAATGTAAGTACACCAATACTCAATAAATCCTTTGGGTTTGAGGTTCTGATGGAAGGAACTCTTATAGCACTAAGTACAATGTCCGCCTTTTATACCGGATTACTGACAGGAGATGTACTGGCTGCGCAAACTATGGCTTTTGCAACACTGTGTCTTTCAAGACTGTTTCACGGTTTTAACTCAAGATCCAGGGAATCTATCTTTAGGGTAGGTTTATTTACCAATAAGTTCCTTTGGTTTGCCGTGTTGATTGGCTCTTTGCTTTTAGGGATTGTCCTTGGTTTTGAACCGTTAATGAGGGTTTTTGAAGTTACTGCACTTACGTTTAACCAATATGCAGCAGTATGTGGTTTATCCCTGGTTCCATTGGTAGTGGTTCAAGCATACAAGCTTATATTTTCCATTACAAGCAGATAGAGTATTATTCAGTATGAGACCAAATTCCCCAGGCATTTGCGATAGTTAATGCCCGGGGAATTTATGTTATAAAGAATAGAATAATTTGTTTTGGATAGCTTTTAAGCTATATAGAATAATAAATATAATATATTTTTAGTTTTAGAGGTGGCAATTATGGAGCAATTTATAGAAGCAATTTGGAAATCCCTCTTGATTTTTGTCTTGTTAATAGTTTTAGCAAGAGCAATAGGACGAAAACTGCTTTCCCAAATGTCATTTTTTGATTATATTGTAGCAGTTACCATAGGAACAGTCTCAGGAGCCTATATTACAGAAACCCTTAAAGGTACCTGGGTTCTTGTAAGTCCTGTCATTCTAACCCTTGTTACTATTTTGTTTGGTTATATAAATATTAAAAGCCCGCACATGCGAAAGCTAACTGAAGGAGAGCCGGTGGTTGTTGTCCAGAACGGCAAGATTCTTGATAAAAACTTATTAAAACTTAGATACCATATTGATGATCTGGAGATGCAGCTAAGAGACAAAGGCGTTTTCAACTTTGCAGATGTTGAGTTTGCGGTTTTAGAGCCACAGGGTAAATTAAGTGTTTTAAAAAAGTCACAGAATCAGCCTGTCACTCCAAAGGATCTTAATATTAAGACCCAGTATAAAGGGCTTGCAACCGAAATAATAAAAAATGGACTTGTATACGAAGATAACTTAAAGCAGAACAACCTATCCTTTGACTGGCTGTACCAGGAGCTAAAGAAGCAAAACATCGACAAGGTATCAGATGTAATGTATGCAGCTTTAAACACAGATGGGACTCTCTATATTGATCTAAGAGATGATAAAATGGACTATATTCAAAAGATTGAGGATTAAATACAAGGATAGTAATGAGAGAAAGGTTTAATGAGGTCTAAAATATGGATACAGTATCCCATATGTTCTGGAACGGTTTGTTTTTTAAAGACTCAAAAGAAAAGCGGAATATTGTAATCGGCGGACTTTTACCTGATATTGCATTGATTATAAGTGCTGTAGTATTAACTCCAACCAGGCTTTTCTCACCTTTTAGGCCATGGGCACAGCAGCTTATGCAAATTCCGGAATTATATCTGGTTGACACGCTTTTTCATTCCCTGCCTTTTTGGACAGCAAGTTTGGTTCTTTATAGACTTTTTAGGCTAAAGGGATATGGTATTTGGATTGGTGCCAGTATACATATTTTTATTGATGTACTGACGCACAAGTTTGATATAGTACCTTATTTATGGCCTATAAGCAGTGTAAAGCCAGAGGGTATAATAGATTATAGAACAGGAAACTTTACCCTTTTAAACTGGCTTGTTATTACAGTCATAGTTGTGTTCTTATTGAGAAAGCGAATAAGGAAAATATTAAAGAATAGAGAAGGCAGTACTTGATAAAAATTGTTTTCATACAAATTCCTGTACCTTTTTGCCTAATAGTTCCGTAAAAAACGCTGGTTTTTTTATGCTAAGTATGGGCAAAATCTCACCGATTTGCTCACCCAGATTGTTTTTGAGGATAGGATTATACCAGTGTTTTAACTTTGAGAACTCATTTTCTTCAAGAATACCAAGCTCTCTTAAAAGCTGAATAACCACAGGATATACTGCACGTTCATTTCCATCAATTATTTTTATTAAGACACCTAGGTTACCTTCCTTTATTCCAAGACAATATACTGCTTCACAGCCTACCTTGCCTATAAGCTTACCTTTGGTTGCCTGCATCAATTCCGTACAGAATTCATAATCTCCGGCAACCATTTGAGGAAATTCGTTCATAGCATCAAAAACTGTCTTGCATGCCTGGTGATAAGGACTTTCTGTATCTTGAGAATACTTTACCAGCCTGGCATAGGACAAAGCAATTTTATAAATCGGGAGAAGATATATTGGAACTCCACATCCATCAGTACCTATGGGTATGAAACTGATATCCTCATCCGTGAACTCTGCAACTGTTTTTAAAATCTCCTGCTGAAGGGGATTGGTAAGCTTTTCATAATCATCAATGCTATAGCCTCTGAATTTAGCCAGAGCAAGCATTGCAGAGTGCTTGCCCGAACAACTGCAGTGAAATACTGAAGGTGATTTCCCAAGGGACAAAAGCTTCTTTCTCTCTTCCTCATTATAAGGCTGCATAATACCACAGTGCAAATTGGTTTCCGCCAGGTTTAGCCTCTCTAGTATTTCATCAACAGTCTGCTGGTGTATATCCTGTCCGCTGTGTGATGCACAGGCAATAGCAATATCCTTTAGAGAAAAACCAAAGGAATCTGCAGCACCGGATTGAATAAGGGGAAGGACTTGTATAGGCTTTGCAGAAGAGCGGAAGAATACTTTTGAATTAAAATCACCCAGGCTATAAAGTATTTTTCCAAGGGAGTCTACAATACATACAAATCCGTAGTGTATGCTTTCTATATAATCATTTCTTGTTACAACTGCTAATGGTTCCATGATTCATCACCCCTAAACTCAAATATATCACCCATTTGGTAGCTGGAGGGTTCCTTTTTGTTTATATCAAAAACTGGTACACTGTATCCTACAGTTTTACCTTTATGGTTTTTAACAGGCGGGTATGCCCAGAGTTTTAAATTATCCATGGCTTTATCGTCTAGAATTCCGAGCTGCCTTAATACGTGAATGATTACAGGGTAAACACCGCGTTCATTTCCGTCAGATATTTTAAGACAGATGCCAAGCTGTTTTTCGGGTACTGCAGCACAATATATACCTTCCGCCCCTACCTTTCCAATAACTCTGCCTTCCGAATGGGTAATCAAATCGGTGCAGAATTCCTTATCCCCGTTGATCATTCGCGGGTAGGTTGTCATTGCTTTTTGGATCAAGCCAAAACATTCACTGAACCTTGTTGGACCTTTGGAGCCATGGGCGAGAAGGGAATAGAGATACGAAGCCTGATGCAGCGTAATATTAAAAGTAGGTATACAACAACCGTCAATACCGGTATATAAATCTCCGAGCTCTACTTCCAATAGTTCGGCAATAGTTTTTAATATTAGCTGCTGTACAGGGTGCCCGGTTTCTGTATAGCCCTCAACCGGAAAATCGTAATACCTGCAAAGTGCAAGCATACCTGCATGTTTTCCGGAACAGCAGTTATAGAGTTGGGACGGCCTTTCACCTTTTTTTATAAGCTCATTAATCATATCCCTATTATATGGATTGGCTACACCACAGCTTAAGTTATCCTCACTAAGTCCTATTTTTTTTAAAACAGAGCTTACAGCCTCACGATGAAAATCTTCTCCGCTGTGAGAGGAACATATAATGGCAAGCTCCTTGAGGTTTATGTCGAATTTTTCCATTGCTCCAGAGTTCACAAATGCAACAGCCTGAATCGGCTTTGCAGAGGAACGTAAATAAATATCGGCGTCAGCATCACCAATATAATAAACTATTTTTTTATTTGAAGCTGTTACGCACATATGACCTTTATGTATGCTTTCCACACGGTTTGATCTTGTTAATACAACTAATGGCTGCATTTAATACTCCTTTTTATACAAAATAGTATTTATATAAACTAGTATTCACAAAAAACTTTTAGATTATTGGGTTTATTATTCAATTGTAAATAAAACAACATAAAAAAATAGATAATATTTGTATATACAGGTTTGGTAAATACACGGTAGGGAAGCGGGGTACAAGAATATTATGAAGGGACAGAAGCGTATAAGGGATTATAGTATTGTTATTGGAAGGTTGAAACCCGGTAATTTAAATGCCATAACTGATGTACACGGTGTTGGGGTAGGGCATTCTACTTTAGACCATGGTCCTATAAAAACTGGTGTTACCGCACTCCTGCCGCATAGCGGGAATATATTCAGGGATAAGGTACTGGCATCATGTCACGTAATAAACGGCTTTGGTAAATCAATAGGGCTATTGCAGATTGAGGAGCTTGGTACAATAGAGTCTCCAATAGTTATGACAAATACCTTTAGCGTTGGTACTGCCTGTGATGCCCTGTTTGATTACATGATAAGCACAAACGAAGATATAGGGCTTAAAACGGGCACGGTGAACCCTGTTGTATGTGAGTGTAATGATGGGTATCTTAATGATATCAGGGGAAAACACATAGATAAGGAACATGTTTTTGAGGCAATTACCAACGCAAACAGAGAATTTGAGGAGGGGGCTGTGGGTGCGGGAACGGGTATGTCCTGCTATCAGCTAAAAGGAGGCATAGGATCGGCTTCAAGGGAGATTGAATTGGACAGTGGCATTTATACTGTTGGCACACTTGTATTGACCAATTATGGTCTGCTTGAAGACTTTCAGATAGGCAGGAAGGACGCAGGTAAGGCTATTGGTAATATAAGGAAGTCATTTGATAAGGAAAAGGATGGAGGGTCAGTAATTGTTGTAATTGCGACAGATATACCTATGACTGAAAGGCAGCTAAAAAGGATGTCAAAAAGAGCAGCTATAGGCATAAACAAAACCGGTTCGAATTTTGGTAGCGACAGCGGCGATATTGTTATTTCCTTTACTACTGCAAACAGGATAGAGCATTATTGCGAAAAAAGCTTTAACAATATAAATATGCTAAATGAAAAATATATGGATGATGTTTTTAGGGCAGCTGCAGAATCAACTGAAGAAGCAGTCTTGAATTCTCTTGTTTGCGCTGATACTACCTTGGGAAGAGATGGACATATGCGGCATTCTTTAAAGGAATACATCCATAAAATATTGGATTAAAAACAATAAAATAAATATGTTCGTCTAAATTAACACATAATAACATACGGATGACGTTATGTCTTAACCGTCATAAAAAATAGTCGGAGGTTTAATAATGGAAACAAATATACTTCAGCAAATATCTCAAAAACCTATGGCACCGCAGCTTGTAACACCGGACATACTACTTTTGGAATTTCCGCTGGTCAATGTTTTTCTTGTAGGTGACCCTAAGGCCAATAATGGCGAGTGGGTCCTGGTAGGGGCCGGTATGGCACATACTGCAAAGGATATAATTCAAGCAGCAGAAGGACGATTTGGGAAAGGAAGCCAGCCTAAAGCAATAATCCTAAGTCACGGACATTTTGATCATGTAGGGGCAATTTTTGAGCTCATTAACCAATGGAATGTTCCCGTATATGCCCATGAATACGAAATACCATACCTGACGGGAAAAATGGACTACCCGCCGGCTGATCCTACAGTTAATGAGGGGCTGATAGCAAAAATTTCTCCTACCTTTCCAAATAAGAGTATTAATCTGGGTAACCGGGTACAGGCTTTGCCTGCTGATGGAACTGTGCCATGGATGCCAGGCTGGCGCTGGATACACACGCCCGGACATTCCCCGGGTCATGTTTCATTCTTCCGTGACAGCGATAAAGTACTCATCGTAGGAGACGCATTTACTACATTAAAACAGGATTCTGCTGAATCCGTATTGACAAAAGAAAAGGATGTAAACGGACCGCCTGCTTACTTTACCATTGACTGGAAGGCTGCCGAGAAATCCGTGAAGACCCTTAAGGATCTGAAACCTCAAGTAGCTGTTCCCAGCCACGGTATGCCCATGAAGGGAGATGAATTAATGCAGCAGCTGACAAATCTTGCGGATAATTTCGCCGACATAGCTGTACCGGAGCAAGGACATTTTGCTTAATAAAGCTGTATTAAAACTTGCATTGTAGGTATTAAAGTCCCCGGAACTGGTTCTTCTATTAGTAAAAATAAGAAAAGTGTTCCGGGGAGGTATCAATTATACCAAATGTGGAAAATATAAGTTAGAAATTATTATGTAAAAAAGGAGCTTTATAAGATGACGGGGAATATTTTGAATCTTATCTGGATATTTTTTATAGTTTTTACCCTCTTACCCCTTTTCAGACAGAGGAACATAGTTCAGGCAAGACTTAAAAAAATAAGAGAAATAGAAATAAAACGAAAATCCAGAGTAATTGCTATGATACATAGACAGGAGTCAATTAATCTGCTGGGACTTCCTATATCAAGATATATAAATATTGAGGACTCAGAGCACATATTAAGGGCTATAAGGTTGACTCCTGATGATATGCCTATAGATATTATCCTTCATACACCTGGCGGGTTGGTACTTGCATCAGAACAAATTGCCCATGCTATACAGAATCACCCTGGAAAAGTCACTGTTTTCGTGCCTCACTATGCAATGTCCGGAGGCACATTTATAGCTCTGGCGGCGGATGAGATTGTTATGGAGGAAAATGCCGTACTGGGTCCTGTAGATCCGCAAATTGGCAACTACCTGGCAGTTTCCATACTGGACGTTGTAAATAGAAAGCCTGTTGAAAAGGTGGATGATGAAACTTTAATTCTGGCAAATGTTGCAGAAAAAGCAGTAAATCAAGTTAGAGACAATATATATAATATTCTAAAAGGCAAGTTCCAAAATCAGCCCGAAAAAGCAATGGAGCTATCCAAGATGCTTACAGAAGGACGGTGGACACACGATTATCCTATTACTTATGAAGAATTGACCAAAATGGGACTTCCCGTTTCTGTAGGACTTTTCAAGGAAATTTATGAGTTGATGGAACTCTATCCACAGCCGGGACAGCGCAGACCTTCAGTCC
>JBMOLK010000119.1:0-1826 GCA_049325575.1 Bacillota bacterium
CCAAACGGAAAAGCTGACAGAAAAGCACTTCCGGAGCCTATAGGAAGTATAAATACAGGCACGGAGTATGTTGAACCCACAGGGATAATAGAAAGGAAGCTGGCTAAGATTTGGCAGGAAGTGCTGGAGTGTGACAGAGTGGGGGTAAATGACAATTTCTTTGAACTGGGAGGACATTCATTAAAGGCTGCGGTTCTGGTATCAAGGATACATAAGGAGTTTGATGCAAAGATATCTTTAGGGGAAATATTTAAAACTCCTACTATCAGGGGAATTGCAGAAGGGCTTAAAACCTCCGGCAGCAGTATATATTCTTCTATTTTGCATCTTGAAGAAGAAGAGTACCAGGCTCCCGGAGAGGAGTCGGTAGTGTATCCTGCATCCTCGGCGCAAAAACGCTTATTTATTCTTGAGCGGATGGGCAGCCTGGGTACTACCTATAACCTGCCCGGTATAATGATTGTGGAGGGGAGTATAAACAGGGAAGCCTTCGAAAACGCATTTATAAAGCTGGTTAAAAGGCATGAAACATTGAGGACTTCTTTTGAATTATTAAATGATGAGCCTGTGCAGAGGGTCCATAAGCATGTAGATTTCAGGCTTGGGTTCAGGGATGCAGCCGAGAGTATGGAAGAGATAATAAAAGGATTTATAAGGGAATTTGATCTTGGAACTGCACCGCTCTTTCGTGCAGAACTTGTAAAAATAGAGGAGGAAAAACATCTCCTGATGTTCGATATGCACCATATCATATCCGATGGTGTTTCTACGGTCATATTGGTGAAAGAGTTTATTGACCTATACAGGGGAGCAAACTTACCTGAATTAAGGATACAGTATAGGGATTATGCCATATGGCAGAATAAGATCCTTGAAACGGAATTTATTAAAAAGCAGCAGAAATACTGGTTGGACATTTTTTCGGGAGAGATACCTGTTCTTAACATGCCGCAGGACTACTCAAGGCCTTCTATACAGAGCTATGAAGGCGACAGGATAGCCTTTACCCCCTCAAAGGGATTGTCAGATGGCCTTAGAGCGGCTGCTGAAAATACGAGCTCGACCCTTTATATGGTGCTGCTGGCAGCATACAATATCCTTCTTCACAGGTATACAGGTCAGGAAGATATAATAGTTGGTTCACCCACTGCAGGAAGACCCCATGCTGACCTGGAAAGTCTGGCCGGTATGTTTGTAAATACACTTGCTTTAAGAAATTATCCAAAGGGCGGAAAAACCTTCAGCTGTTTTCTTAAAGAAGTAAGGGATAACGTATTAAGAGCACTGGAAAACCAGGACTACCAGTTTGAGAAGCTTATAGACGATGTGGATTTAAAAAGGGACTTAAGCAGAAATCCCCTGTTTGATACTATGTTTGTACTTCAAAACATGGGAATACCACAGACAGATGTCAGCGGCTTAAAGTTTATACCCTTTGAATTTGAGAGTAAGGTATCCAAATTTGATATTACGCTGGAGGCTGTTGAGAATCAGGAAGGTATAAGGTTTAACCTGGAATACTGTACAAGGCTCTTTAAGAGAGAAACTATAGAGAGGCTGGCATGCCACTTTGAAAAGATTCTGGAGCAGGTTGCAGAAAATCCTGATATAGAGATATCGCAGATAGAAATGCTGACAGAAGAGGAAAAGAATCAGATACTTTTTGATTTTAACAATACAAAGGCCGGATATCCCATGAACAAGACAATCCCCCGGGTATTTGAGGAGCAGGTGGAAAGGATGCCTCATAATACTGCGGTAATCTTTGAGGATAAAAAGCTTACATACAGCGAGCTTAACAGGAGGGCAAACTCCCTTGCCAGGGT
>JBMOLK010000120.1:0-1822 GCA_049325575.1 Bacillota bacterium
AAGAACAATTTGAAAGTATAGGGTTTAACACATATGATATAATACACAGAGAAATTCCTTCTAAAATGCTGCCATCTACAAGAGACACCGAAACTGGGCAATTTGTGAAAGTAACTAACAAAAAATTAAAATTAGCTTATCCAACTGAATACATTTTAATAATGGAAAAACTATGACTATAAAAGATCTAATTTCTTTATACAACAAGAAGAAGGATAAATTCGGCAAAGAAGCATATCGTCATATTTCAAATCTATTGCGTGAAGCAAAAGCACAGCATAAAAAAGATTTTAAAGGAAACGACCACGAACAATCATGGAGAGCATTTAAGGGGAAGAATCTTGAAAAGTTAATTGAACCCAAACTATGCATTAGAAAATGAATATGGGGGAGACAATTGACTGACTTTAGAGAACAATCCTTCCAACCAAGACCTTTTTCTGCCAGAAGTTGATATTTTTAATACCTTGTATCTTGAATCTTTAGTTATCCAACTTCCTAATGCAAAGCATTTGAACTTTAGTGTATTAAGTGTTGCCTGCGTCTTCTCTTGCAGAACCATCTGCCTGAATAAACTCATTAAGTTATATGATACCATTACCATTCTGAATGCAGCTTCAGTTGCCCAAAATTTCTTCATACAAAACCCATCTAAAGCAAAATCATACTTTAGTTCTTTAATTCTGTTTTCAGCATCTCCTCTGTCTTTGTACATATTCCAGATTTGTTCTGCCGGTAAATCTAAATTCGTAACAAATACACTATAACGATATATTGGTGATAACTGACTCTCATTGAATAATAATAATTTCCCTGTGGCTTTGGGAAACTTCTCTATGTTCTTTCTAACAACTATAAATCTTCTTTCCTCTTCCCAGCCCGCTGCTTTGTACTTAAGTTCCTTTATCTGTATTCCATCTTTCAATGTTATCCATCCTGTTAAACCCCCCAGCATATACTTTATTGGCTTAAATAGTTTTACCGATACTATGTAATTTATCCCTCGTTCTTCAAAATATTTAAGAAATTTATCAGAATAGAACCCACTGTCTGCTCTTACCAGTCCTATCTTTATCTTTGATAATATTTCCAATGTCTCCTCTAAAAATTCTCTTATGTTACTTAATGGAACTGTATTACCCGGTCTTAACCAAGCATTTATTACCATCCTTGTTTCTGCCATAAATGCTATCAGTGGATGATGCGATGCCCTCCCTTTCTTCTGTGGATTGTATCCTACTTTACTTCCTTCCTGTTCTCCATAGCGTGTCATTACCGTACTGTCTAAATCTACTGTGATTCCTTCTATCTTTATGTTTTCAAAAAACCACTGCTGCAGTGCTAAGAATATTTCATTATTTAACTTCCAACTGAACTTTCCGAAAAACCTGCTATACGTACTTTGCGATGGAGCCTCTTTCCATCTGAATATCTCTTTAAGTACTTTGTCATATCTCAGCCACGCACTATGGGCAAACCTGCTGGCGCCTATCCATATGCTTACCCAAAAACTTTCTACTATCTGTATTGGTGAATATCCTCGATTTGAGCCTGGCTTTGGTAATGGTAAACTATACATAATTTCCTTTATTCCTGTTCTGTCTATTAGCTCTTTCATCATTCTCATTCCTCCCCAGGCTGTTACTGGTTTTTCTACAAATTCATATCTGATGTTCTGCATTTTTTTTGTGTCCTGTTTTTTTCCCCCTAATTTATTTATTCTTATTTTCTTATGCTAACTTTTTATCCTCTATTGCATAATTTGGGTTTAACTAATAATCTCTCCCTGTATTTGGGAGATATTACTAAATGGACATACAAT
>JBMOLK010000121.1:0-14714 GCA_049325575.1 Bacillota bacterium
TCCGCTTCACCTTCCACAATAAGAACCATACTGTCTTCAAGGCTTACTACCATACCCTGGTTAATCACCTGTTCAATAGGTATCCTGTAGGGATTTCCGCTGTCATCCCTTCCCTGTGCAAGTACTTCTTCCAGTTTTTTACCGGTTAGTTCATCTTCACCAACACCAAACAGCCTTTGTGCTTCAAAATTAGTAAATGTAACAATGCCTTTTTCGTCGGTGGTTATCACTGCATCCCCTATGCTGGAAAGAGTAATTCTAAGCCATTCATGCTGCCTTTGAAGCTTCCTGTAAGTACTTAGAACCTTTTTTTTCAGATATCTGATATATACTTGTAAAAGTATGAAAAGAACTAGGACACATAAAACTGCAATTATAGCCTTGTTCCTTTGGGATTCCTTATGATATTTTGATGGTTCAAAGAAATACTTCCTGTATAGTTCTTCGTATACTCCCTTTTTTCTTAGCATATCAAGCCTTTTATTTATATAGTCAACAAGCTGTGGATTACCTTTTCTCACACCATAGGCTACATCTACTGGAAAAAGATTAGTCTGCTGTGGAACTATTTTCCCTTTTAAACCCATTTCGATCAAGTAGTAGTTTACTACCTCCTGGTTCTCAAACAGAATATCTATATCTCCCTTACTTAGCGCATTTACTGCATCTTCAATGGTTATAAACGTTACATAATCCTTAATACCGACATCCTTAAGCAAGATAGTCTCGGTGTACTGTCCCTTTCCCACGCCCACCCGATACTTCTTTAAGTCATCCAAAGTAATTCTGGGCATGTCCTTTTTGGAATAAATAGATATGTAAGAGCTTAGCACTGCTTGTGAAAAAAGAACTTCCTGTTTTCTTTCTTCATTTACTGCAATTAAGCCGCATGTATCAATCTCACCGTTTTTAAGTCTTGTGTATACCTTATACCAACTATTTTTACTATACTTTATCTTGTAATCTTCGCTTCTGAATATATGCCTGTTAAGATCTATTTCAAATCCGTGAAGATCGTCATCCTGGACAAACTTATATGGAGGATAACCATCTTCCCCTTCAAATACCAGTACTTCAGGACTGGCAAAAAGCATCTGGCTACTAATCAATAATACAACAAATAACAATAGGAACAGCTTATATTTATTGACCTGCATCATATTCCTCCAGATTAAGTTATTAAAATCCCGAAACCATATGAAACTAAAGTGACATTAAAACTTATAAGACTGATACGAACAAATTTATAATTCAATATGAAAAGCCAAATTAAAAGTAAATCATGATTATCAAAAGAACAATATCCTACTATTATTATATAAAAAGTACGATATGTTTTTCAACACATTTTTCTTTAATAGAACCATATTAGTATAAAAATAATAGTATAAAAGCCCCATTTAGCGAGAAATCTGGTATTAACATAAACAACACACCATTAAATACCAATTATTTCGAAACAGCTGACACATACCGCCAGTTCTTAATGTGTATAATAATTTCGAACATATGTTTGATTTTCAGCACCATTTATGGTAAAATTTATTTATGTCTTAACATAGGAGGTGGTCTTTATGGAGCTTCAAAAAAAACTTGAAATACTATCAGCTGCAGCCAAATATGATGTTTCATGTTCTTCAAGCGGCAGCAACAGGAAGAATTCCAAAGGTGGCTTGGGAAACAGCGCCGCCTGTGGAATCTGTCACAGTTGGTCGGACGATGGAAGGTGCATTTCTCTTTTGAAGATACTTCTAACCAATTATTGTGTTTATGACTGTGCTTACTGTGTAAATAGAAAATCCAACGATATACCGCGAGCAACATTTACCCCACAGGAGGTTGCCTGTCTCACCATTAATTTTTACAGGCGAAACTATATAGAAGGACTGTTTTTAAGCTCTTCAATCATAAAGAATCCAAACTACACTATGGAGCTTCTCTTTGAGTCTGTAAGAATTCTGCGTGAAGAACATAATTTTAACGGCTATATTCACATAAAAGCAATTCCTGGAGCTGACCTCGCTCTTATAGAAGAAACCGGAAAGCTTGTTGACAGGATGAGCGTAAACATCGAGCTTCCATCCGTCAAAGGTCTTAAATTATTGGCGCCTCAAAAAGAAAGAGAATCTATTTTAAAACCTATGGGCTTTATAACATCTAAAATTGTTGAAAAAAATGAAGAGCGAAAAATTCTAAGGAGAGCTCCCATGTTTGTACCTGCCGGTCAAAGTACTCAGTTAATTGTAGGTGCTACACCGGACCATGATATAAATATAATAAAGCTTTCGGAAAAACTCTATAAATACTACAGCTTGAAAAGAGTTTATTATTCCGCATATGTACCTGTGTCTAAAAATCCCCTGCTTCCTGCTATCAGTAATCCTCCTCTTTTAAGAGAACACCGGCTTTATCAGGCAGACTGGCTTCTAAGGTACTACGGGTTTACCGCCAATGAACTCCTTGATGATCAAAACCCCGACTTTGACACCCGTTTGGATCCTAAAGCAAATTGGGCACTCAACAATATTGCTCACTTCCCGGTGGAGGTTAACCGGGCCGATTATGAAATGCTTCTTCGCGTACCCGGTATAGGAGTCCGTTCAGCAAAGAAAATAATTATGGCAAGGAAAGTAAAATCCCTTAATTATGAAGATCTAAAAAAACTGGGTATTGTTTTAAAGCGAGCCAGGTTTTTTATAACCTGTAAGGGAAAATACTTTAGTGAAATTGGTATGAGTCAACCGCTTATAAAGCAAGCTTTAACCGATGAGTATAAAGTGACCGGCATTAAGACAGAGTGGGAGCAGATTTCGCTCTTTTCTCTCATGCCTTCAATTGAAGATAATATAATGAGTATAACGGGTGAGCTATAATGATTAACTACTACTATGACGGTAGCTTTGAAGGACTTTTAACTTCAGTATATGAGGCATATTACAGCGGTGAACCTCCAAATAGCATTGTACCGCATAAAAATATGCAGGAAAATATATTCCAAAAGAATGTACATATCAAAACAGATAGTGAAAAAGCCTCAAAGGTTTATAAAGCAATATATCAAAAAATTTCATATAGTGCTCTTAAGAATGTTTACCATGCTTACCTCTCGGAACTTGAATGTATTGACTACAGCATTTATCAATACTTAAAACTGGGTTTTAAAATGGGTAAGTCAGTGGATCTTTTACTTTCGGATGAAAGGGTATTATCTATTCACTCTGCATCTAGAAAGGTTCGCGGTGAAAGTCATAGAATGCTTGGCTTACTTAGATTCAGGAAGCTTAGTGGAGAAATATATTATGCCCCCTATTCCCCTGACTATAACATTACCGCCATGATTTTTCCCCATTTTGTCAAAAGACTTTCAGATCAGATGTGGGTGATCCATGATACCAGGAGAAACTATGCGGCCGCCTATGATAAAAACGAATGTGTCCTTATAGATCTTCCTTCAGAGTTTCAATATCATGTAAACAAAGGTGATGACCACTATGAGCTTTTATGGAAGAAATATTTTAAGAGTATTTGCATTAAAGGCCGAATAAATCCAAGGCTTCAAAAGCAGCATATGCCCACCAGGTATTGGAAATACCTGGTGGAGAAGTGACAGAAATTCAAAACAGTTCCTGCTATAAAAAAACCCTCCGGACAAACCAGAGGGTTTTTAATAACTTGATTTTTATTTAGCATCATTTTAACTGATAAATTACTGTTTTGGGAACTTATCAATTATTCTAAGTATATACCTTTTAAGCAGAGTCAAATCGGTTGAGTTTATTAAGCCATCCCCATTTAAGTCTCCAGCCCAAAGATCATCTTCAACTGCCGGGAAGTCATTTATAATCTTTAACACGTATCTCTTCATCAGAGTATAGTCGGTTGAGTTAATTGTTCCGTCACCGCTTACATCGCCTACCAAACCTTGTGGAGGATTTGAAGGAGAAGGAGAAGGCTGTGTAGGAGTATAGTTGTAAAGGTTCGGGAAGTTACCGGTTGTATATAGTAGTGCCATAAGTCTTAATGAGTTACCGTAATATGTATAATCACCCGAATCCTTAACCTTGATATTCTCATTATATATACCGCTTCCATAGGTCATATCTGTACCTGTCATAGCTGCAGTTGCTGCCATGGATACGAATGACGGTGAATGCCACTGGCCTAACAGTGTTCCTGTAATTGTGTATCCATCCTTAATATTGGCTATACCAATGTTCTTATAGAATGCGGATAAAGCATCACAGTCCTGTTTTGCCTGCGGTGTTCCAAACCAGCTGTAGTCAATAGCAGCTCTCCAGTGGTAACGTACTGCGTCATACTTGAAGTCATATCCCATATTTGTAGCTTTTGTACCTTCTGCAGTACACCAGTCAGGAACAAGACCTGTATTGTTATTGTACTGGCTTGCTTTTTTAACAATTTCATAACCTTTATTGGCTACATTAATCCATCCTGTATTACCTGTGAAGTCTGCAAAAATCCTATACCATGCAGGAGCAAAATATGAAGGATTTGTTACTGTTGATCCTCCCCACATGTCACCAGGCTTCAGAACGTATGTTCCAGGTTCAACCATTTTATTGTACATGTTTCCAATGAGTGTTCTTGCTTCATTTCCATAATTATATTTACTGCTTGAGCCCCACTTCTTGCTTGCAAATACAAGTGCCACGGCTATATCTTCATCAGCATCTGTAGCAGCACCTACTCCGCCGTCAGAAGTTGTAATGTTTCCATTAGCATCTATATGCCAGCTCATAACTCCGTTTGTGTTAAAGTATTTCTTAACATAACCGTACAGATCGTCAAACAGAGCCTGTTCACCAAAGTATACCGACAACAGCATACCATAGCCCATTCCTTCTGAAACAGTGTCATAGTTTGTAGCAGCATCCCTCTGAACTCTTTTGAATCCGCCAGCTCCGCTGGTAGTAATATGTGTACTCTTCCAATCTTCCCATTCAGCTTTCAAGAGTTGATTTGCAGTATTCTGATCGCTTGCAAGCGTGCTCTGTCCGAATGGGTATTTTGCATTGTACGGGAATGACATTGAACCTGTGGATGTTGTTGTAGGTGTAGGATTCTGCGAAGGAATTGTTGGTGTTGGTGTTGCCGTCGGTCTTACTGATGTTGTAGCTGTTGGTGTTGGTCTTACTGATGGTGATGGTTGAATTGATGGTACAGTTCCACCATAGTATTGAGTTACAGTTATACCGTTCGAACCAAGAGGTATCTGATGGTCAAGCCCAATAAACTTTCCGCTGGCATTTTGCCATAAAGCAGGCTTTAATAAAGCATACTTTTCTTCATCCCATGTCATAAAGTCATGAAGCACAAGACCTCCGGTATCTCCAGAGTTTGCATTGAAGCACCAGAAAGTGTGGCTGATTTTGTTCTCTATCATATAGTCGCGCAAAGCTGTCATCCATTTCTGGTTGTCTCCACCATCCATGAATCCGCCCCATTCTCCAACAAGAAGAGGAGCTATTTTTTGTTCGTGTATGAATGCCCAGTTATCTCTCCAGACATCGTTATAAAGGGTTTCCTTGGTAAACCCTGCATAGAACCATGGTTGCCTCCATACCAATGGACCGTAATCATGTGGTGAATATACCAACTGATCCTGGTGAGCGCCGAGGTTAAGTGGAAGATCCTTTACACCTCTTAGATTTCCACCCCACCAGTTAAAATAGTATTTACTTTCTTTTCCATATTCATCTACAGCAGTATAATCATAACCTGGCTTTGGATATACTTCTATACCTTCTACCATTATAAGAAGATTTGGGTTTACTGCAAGAATCCTTTTTGCACATGTTTCTGCAGCATGCTTCCAGTTATTCAAATCGGTAGAATTGTCCCATTTTGCCATTTTAGCCTCTCCAGGTTTTCCATGAGGCTCATTTTCGATGTCGAATGCAAGAATTGTATCATCATTTTTATACCTGTTAGCCAGCCATTCCTGAGTTGAGATCCATATTTCAGTAGTATATGTATCATCATACCAAAGAGGATAAATATGTCCCATAGCTTCAGATGCCGGGCTATGAATATCGATCATAATCTTCATGCCGACTTCCTTACAGCTCTGGACAGCAAAGTCAAATATTTCAAGGCTGTTTTTGCCTACCAGTTCTGGGTTGGTATAGGTATTTACATTTGCCTTTGGATAAATTCCATTCATCCATTCGTAGATAATCTGTGTTGACATAGGGATTCTCAAGAAGTTAATACCCCTGTCAGCCATTGATTTTAATGCAGCCTTCATGTTAGCGCTCCAAACACCGTCAAAAACATTTGTACCGGTGTTGTATCCAAACCAGTTGGCACCTGTCAACCATACTTCTCTACCGTTCATATCAACTATTTTGTTACCTTCAACATGGAGCCAGTCATCATTAGGTGAACCTGCTGCAAAAACAGTAGAGTTACCGGTTTCTTCTGCCATTGTAACCGACATGGGCAGCATAGGCACCATTGAAGTAAATATCAAAACAAACACCAAAAATAAAACTTTTAATCTCCTCATTATATTACCTCCTTAAAAACAAATCTTCATAAAATAAAACTTGGTTTTCTTTATAATCTCTCTAGTCTTTCAGGTCTATATCAGGCTATTCCGGAAACTCCCCCTTTCAAATTACAGCTTTTTAAGTTACTTTAAGATAATACAATTCTCCCCCCTTTTTTGTCTCACGGAAAAGTAACTGTAATTTTTATTAAAGCATATATTAATAAAATTTAACTCTCCAAAATACTTATGCGCGTTTAACCCATTATTTTAGTGGGTCAAACATAATAAATTTGATAATAGCTTTATTCTGTTTCTTTTATAAAAGGAAAACTAACAAGAATACTGCATAAGAATTATAGTGGTAGATGATTATTGTGAAGTGTGCGGTATATATGAATTTCCTTTAGATTTATTACAGATTAGCTCCCTACATAATCATACATTATATTCCTTCCATTACATTCTATTCATATTAACGTTCTTATCTCTAATCTATTTCCACTATTTAGAATATTAACTCTACTTTATTAATTATATATTCTTATATACCATAATGCAAGATCAATGTAAAAGTTTTTAATTTTAGTTTATAAAGTGAAAACAGTATCTAATTAAAAGAAAAATCCCCCGTAAAAAACCGGGGGTTAAAGAATTATGTAGGGTATAAGTAATGAAAATTTGCTTTAAAAAAGCAAACTATTACTTCAAAATATATAAACAATTTAATTGAGTATATCTTATAAAATATTAGGGTACTTAATTTTTATAAATCGCTATTCAAAAAATCACATTGGGCAGTCTCACATTCATGTATTTCCCTCTAAAATATATTTGCGAATTAAATCTTTTTTTCTGTGGGTTAGCGAAAAAATTCTTAACTTAACTTTAAAATCACATAATTTCAAGGCTCTATACCCCACTTTAAGGAATCTGAAACATATACTGTAACCTTATTCCAATCAATAAAGTTGTTGGAAACATTATTAAACGAATAATCATTAGATTGATTATATTGTGACCAGTCTGCTTTTGAATACCGAATATTCATAATAATGCTCTTCCCTGGGTCAAGGATTCCTGCACCGCTAGTGAACCCCATTTCAAGGTAAGTATCCGCCCCGTTTACCGGATTACTCATTTGTACAAATTCCCCAGTTACATTGGAAGCTTTTACATGTGACCAATCACAATAGAACTGTTGATCCTTATATCCATCAATAGTGTAATAGTACCTTATTTTTACATCTGTTAGATTTATTGGAGTTTTTCCGGTGTTAAAGAGCTTAACCCTTAAATAAGTTGAATTTGTTTTAGGTACTGCATTATCATTATAAAATTGAACCTTAACACCTTGCTGTTCTTCGTAGCTTGATGACGGAGTGGGAATTGGCGCTGCAGATGTAAGTGTTGGCACAATCGGTGTTAGCGTAGGTGTTGGTTTTGGCTTTGGTGTAAATGTAGGTGTAGTCGTTGGTGTAGTCGTTGGTGTAGTCGTTGGCGGAGTCGAAATCCATGTATGTGTTGGTATTAAAGGCGTTGGTGTAGTCTTGGACAAAACAGGTGTCACCGTATAATCAGGTCCGGTATCTGTTCTTGCAGTACTTTCAGGCAAATGTGAAGATGGAGTTACTATCGATACAGGTGTAGTCAAAGGTGAAATTAACTGTGAAGGGGTTATAGCCGGTGTCATTTCCGGACTATTAGTAACAAAAACTGAATCCTTTGAATTTTCTTCATGATTGATTCCGCTATTATAATCCCTGGACCCTGATATGTTTATATTGTTTTCTTCAAGCAGACTATAGAGCTTGGCATCCTTAAGTTCTTCGATGGATATGTTATTTCCCTCTGCCCTTACTTTCTCATAAACCAAATATTTGCCCATTGATACTTTATTCTCTAGAGCCTTTTTCCTTAAATCCGCAGATACTTCTACAAACTGTATATCAATATCTATATTAAGCTTCATGACATTTTCCTTAAAGCCACCTATCAATTTATCCTGCAGGCTTATGCTGTTTTCTTCTCTTTCATTGCTGTTTAAAGCAGCAGATATTAGAACCAGGTTTTTGTTATCTGCCTTGTCAATAAACCTTAGCTCCTGTGACTTATTAATTAAATCCAACAACACATCCTGTAAGGATAAACCTTTGCATCTAAGATCTTCAAGAAGCTTTTTTGCGTCATAATTAAGAGGTACTGCATCCTGTATGATACCGTCTTCATTAACACTAAACTCTATACTGGGGTTTATATCAACACTTATAAAAGCATACACTTCCCTAGTATAAAAATTACCGAAATATGAAATCACAAATATGAATATAGCGGCAATACCGGCTATAACAGGATATAAATATCTAACTGTATTTTTTCTTTGCTCAATTAAATCAGTATGACTGTAAAGAACTTTTTGTCCTAAAAACATTCCGTCTCTACTCTTTATCGTTTCAAATGACCCGTCTTCAGAAACAATTATTGATTTTTTACCCTTTATCTTAACTATTATACCTATGCTATCCATTATCCCACCTCCTTTCTTCGTTTCTTTTGAAGAACTGCTTGATCTCATCAAGGCTGCTTCTTAAAACCAAGCACACAGCAATTATGTACTTTCTGTTTCTCTCAACGGTCTTTCTATGTACGCTGATTAAATTCATTAAATCTGAAAGCGGAATGCGTCTTTTACTAATCATTTTGTCGTACAAATCCTTATTTTCAGCCAACACTTTTGCTATATCTATATAAAGCTCCCTTGAATCCTTGTGTTTAGGTGAACTTAGCGCCAAATCCTCCAGCGTAATTCCAAACTCTTTGAGCTGTTTTTGCAGCAGCTTGATTTCTTCCCTCACTTCGATATTTTCGTATTGGTAATGAGTATCAGACACCAGATACTTTTCTTCAAAATCACTTTTCTCTTCAAAATATGAGAACGGAATAACTTTACTGTCTCTTTTACTCTTCCTGATATAATCAATTAGTCTATGATTAATGACCATATTACAGTAATTCATAAAATTTACATTCTTTTCCGGTTTAAAACCATCAATAGCTTCATTAAAAGCCATAAGTCCAATACTATACTCCTCACTGTCTTCTGAATCAATATACCTACCAAGAGTGCTGGATATAATCTTTATCAAATAAGGTTTATACTGCTCAATAAACTCTTCTTTAAGTTCATTTTCCCCATTCTTGATCCTCATAACAATATGATTTATAGAATGGCCTGGAGGTTTGTTTTTATCATTTGTCAGGTTGGTTCTAAACAAATAGCTCACCCCTATTATATAATACGATTTAAATATGAATTTTCAGTGGTACGAGTAAGCCACATTTTTTTTTGCGTAGGGTCTCCTTTAAATTAAATTACGTCAATTTCATCGGAAAAGAAAACTAAATACTTTAATAAACCTTACTCATCAATTCATATTTTAATATTCTCTATTGTAGCAGATATAAGATTATAAGTTAATATTAAAAAGTTATAAATGGAAATAAAAGAACTGCCCTTCAATCCATATATCTGGAATTCTCGACATGTTGGAACTTCTCAACTTCAGACTCTCCGTTTGATTTAATTCTAATTGTCATATAGTCTTTCCCAAACTGTATATGAGGGCCTGCATATGGAACTACCTGAAGTTTTACAATAAAGCCCGGAGCAGGGTTTCCATCAAGCCTTTCAACACTTAGAACCTCTATTTGCCGAAGATCATAAGGCAAGGCATCTTTGTAATATTCATTTATTGCCTTTTGAATACAAGGGTGAAGCAGTGTAATAAAAATATCTTGATAGAGTGTCTCTGTAGATCCCTCTGGCGTCTTATAGCCGGACGGTACAGGCCGATTTACATCCCGGCCAATTCTGGTAAAATTATAAAATTTAAAAACACCTATACTTATCAAAACCGCAAATAAGCAAAAAATTATTAAAATCTTTTTCAAAGTATTCCTCCACAATAACTTTTTCAAATAGTTTTTCTACTAATATTATTAATACTTGCAGGAAAGTTATTGTAGAATCAGATAATAAAAATGTAAGTTCACATAAGCTCTTTGTCCTTCTCTATAGTTAATGCAATACTTATTTCTCCATAGTAAAAACCCTCTGGTAATCTCTCTTTTATCTCTCTTAAGTTATTTCTTCCTACCATCTCAGCCACACGGAGTATCGTATGGATTCTTTCCTTGTCAACTATATCATAGGGATTAATACCATATTCAGGTATAAGTTTTACGAAATGACCAAGTATTGTAGACTTCTTAAGTCCTCTAGCATCTGCAATTTCGTCAATACTAAGCCCCTCTTTATAGAGGTTATAGGTTTCCTCATATGTATCAGTCTTAACCTCAGTTTGCATAATTCCATCATTTGACATACTTAACCCTTCACTTCCGAACAGTATACTATTCAAATTTCTTATCAACCAGAATTTTCTTTTATACTTCTTGTGTAAGAACTTGTTGATGACTTGCCTGTATACACTTTGCAAATCATCCGGGTTTAGGTCATAGTACTCTAAAACTACTTCTCTTGGCTTGTAAAAAGCATCTTTTATATTATGCTTTAACCTGAAAACCACTGCCTGCTTCTCCGGTAAATATCCCAGAAGCTCCCTGACTTCCTTATTAAATCTATCGTATATTTTATTAAAACTCTCCGGTTCATCCCAGCTCCGGGATGCATTATAGAGTAAGGAATTTAACAGTTTTATACCTCCAGAAAAAACTTCATTATCAAGTCCTAATTCATCCTGTATTTTTTCAGCATTAAAATTCTCCTTATCAATTTCTGCTTTCACTCGCGTCAACATCACAAACAAACTGTCCAAAAAGTGTCCAAGACGAACAGCAGACTCTCCAAGCGTAGAAACAAGTGCACCTGTATTTTCCGACTCAGTCTTTAAACCTTCAAGTTTTGCTTCTTCACTTTTTTCAAGACCCTTAAGAAGCTTTAGTCCCTCGTTACTTATAAAAACCATCGGATACTTGTAATTACCTATTTGTACATTGTCTATGTATAAAAATGCTTTACCTATAAGCCTCTCAATAAGTTCTTCTATCTTGTTGTCAGGAATATGGCGGAGTATTCCTACGTGTGACCTAATTTCCTGCCCACCTAAGGATGTGTTTTCAAAGGTCTCCTTACCATTTAAAAATCGGATTAAAGTTTTTCTGCCTCTTTGCCCGCTTATCATTGAAGCACATTTTAATATAACATACCCTAATAGTTTTTCATTATACATAAGCCAATACCCTTACTTATAATTGATTTATAAATACATTTTATTTTACATTAAGAAAATTTTCAACACAGGGGGAAATAATTACTGTATTAGCAACCTATCACTTCAGTGAACCTCAATAACAAGCAAAAAAGCAGCATGAACTACCAACGCTGCTTTCTTATATATCATTTATCTTTCACAAAA
This sequence comes from Bacillota bacterium, assembly GCA_049325575.1. Lineage (GTDB taxonomy): Bacteria > Bacillota > Clostridia > Acetivibrionales > Acetivibrionaceae > JBMOLK01. Next base: position 11,950 of record JBMOLK010000121.1, read on the forward strand.
ACAACAAATTATACTTGCCTCACCTTGCTCAAAAAATCACATAGCCTTGGGTGCTTTGGCTTTTCGAAAAACTCTTTGGGTGGTGACTCCTCAATAATCCGTCCTTCATCCATGAACACTATTCGTGTTCCCACCTCTCTGGCAAAGCCCATCTCATGTGTTACTACAACCATTGTCATTCCTTCATTGCCCAATTCTTTCATAACCTCCAGAACTTCTCCTACCATCTCGGGGTCAAGGGCTGAGGTAGGCTCATCAAAAAGCATCACATCGGGCTCCATGGCAAGTGAACGCACTATAGCTATCCTCTGCTTTTGCCCCCCTGAAAGCTGTGAAGGATATGCACTTGCACGTTCTTCCAAATCCACTTTTTTAAGCAGCTCCATAGCCACCTTTTGTGCTTCCTCCCTGGTTATTCCCCTTGCTTTAACAGGGGCAAGAATTATATTATCCATAACCGTAAGGTGCGGGAAAAGGTTAAAGTGCTGAAAGACCATCCCCATCTTTTGCCGGTGTTTATTTATATCAACATGTTTATCCGTTATTTTCGTACCCTCAAAAACCACATCTCCGCTTGTGGGAGTTTCAAGCAAGTTCAGGCAGCGAAGGAGAGTGCTCTTACCCGAACCGGATGGACCCACTACAACTACCACTTCACCTATTCTGATATCTATTGAAATATCTTTTAATACTTGAGCCTTTCCAAAGCTCTTACAAAGATTTTTGACTGAAATTAAAACTTCACCTGTGCTCACTTTGTCTTAGCCTCCTTTCCAACCACTTTAGGCCTTTAGTCATAAGCACAACAATAACAAGATACACCAAAGCTACTGCAACTAAAGGCATAAAAGCATCATAGGTACGGCTTCTGATTATATCCCCGCCTTTTGTCAGATCTTCAATAGCAATATACCCCGCTACAGCAGTTTCCTTTAATAGTGCTATCGACTCGTTTCCAAGTGCAGGTAATATATTTCTTATTGCTTGTGGAAGTATTATATACCTCATAGTCTGGGTATATGTTAATCCTAACGAGCGTCCGGCTTCCATCTGACCCTTATCTATAGCCATAATGCCTGCACGAATTATTTCTGCCACATAAGCACCACTGTTTACTCCGAAAGCTATAATTGCAACTAGCAGCTTGGAAACATCCACACTAGCAAATATAATAAAATATACAATCATTAGCTGAAGAACTACTGGAGTTCCTCTGATAACAGTTAAATACAAGTCTGCCAGTCTATCTAATATACCAAGTCCAATACCTTTTTTCTGTGCTGCCAGTGTTTTTATTATAGCTATAGTAAGGCCTATCAGTACTCCGACAACAAGTGAAAAGACTGTTATTAGCAGAGTATTCTTTAGCCCATTTAAAATATATAAATATCTGTCATCTTTTATAAAATTAAGATAAAAACTATCATTAAAACTTTGAAAAAAACCCATGACCCCACACCTTCATTTTTAAAGGCAGCTCAAATCCACTATGATTTGAGCTGCCTGATTTTATTAGAGATTTAATTACGCTCCTCCAAGCGCTGCACTATATTTATTTATAATGTTTTCAAGTTCTCCACTGTCTTTTAACCTCTTTAAAACAGCATTAATAGTATCTGCCAGTTCCTTGTTGCCCTTTTTAACCGCAATTGCATAGGTGTCTGTAATCAAAACTTCATTTAGCATTTTAATTCCGGGATTCTTTGATACAAATACTCTGGACGGAAAGTTATCCAATACTATAGCATCGAGTTTTCCCTGCTTTAAAGCCTCAACCGCATCGGTTGTTTTTGTATACCTTTCCACTGTTGCACCTTTTATATTGGAAGCTTCCTTATCTCCGGTTGTACCTTGCTGCACACCTATTTTCTTACCCTCAAGATCGGCTTTTGAAGCTATAGTACTGTCTTCTTTTACTATTATCATCTGTGAAGCATTAAAATATGGATCTGAAAAGTCTACACTTTTCTTTCTGTCCTCATCAATTGAAAGTCCTGCCGCAATGAAGTCAACCTTTCCGTTTGAAACAGCAGCCAGAAGGGACCCAAATTCCATTTCTTCTATAACAAGCTCAACTCCAAGCTCCTTAGCTATTTCAGCAGCTATATCAGCATCAATACCAACTATCTTATTGTTTTCTCTGAATTCAAAAGGCTCAAATGTTGCTTCAGTAGCCATAATTATCTTTCCTTTTTTCTTGATGCCTTCAACTGAGTTTTTGTTTGAAGAACAAGCTGCCAATGAAACTAATACTGCAATACACAGAACTAAAGATACAACTTTTTTAAACATCCACATTAACCTCCATGCTATTCATTATATTTCTAAGTTTACATAAGTCATTATAAATTATAAACTACTATATAGCAAGCAGAAGTTTTCCTTCTGTGCATTTCTTTGTAAGAGTATCTATAACCGGTTTAGAATAATGTTTTTTTCATAAAGCATCCTAATTAAACATATTCTTTAAACTTACATAATATTACATGTATCTATAAATACTTGATATCACCGTAACTTTTACAAATAAACATATTAATCCTTTATTGTAATATACTGTTTTGTATCAAAAACAAATTTCTGATCATAATAATGAGCGTAGGGTTCATGATGATTGAGCCAAGATCGTTACAAGGTCAATTATATGGCTTTGTAATGGTCGGCCAAAGGTTAATATCAGGTTTCGTCCTATGCTTGACGCTAAAGCTTGATATTAGCCGGAGGGCAGAGTATTATATGTCCTGTAAGGCTGTACTGCAGTGCCA
>JBMOLK010000122.1:0-14684 GCA_049325575.1 Bacillota bacterium
TCTTTGAACAGCTACCGAATATAGATATCAAGGATCAAAGTGCAATTGACATACTATTACCATGGTCAGTCAATCTACCAGATCGTTGTAGAGTGCCTAATAAGACTATAAAATAATCCTCACTTAAGTCATAGGTGGGGACTATTTTACGCTTACTTTTGTTAATGCAACTGTACCATTTTTATATGGGGTAAATTTGCTACTTTAAAACTACGTCTACACACATTACTTTATTCAAATTTCTTAAATTAGTATATCATCCTTTCCTACTTCAATCTTGTCATTCACAAATTTAACTGCAACACCAGCTTCATCATCCCATGGGCAGTCAAATAAGATTCCAAAAACTTTGATATCTCTTCCAAATGTATATGGAAAGCGTATCATATATGGCTTAACAAAGTTGCCTAGCTCTTCTTTGCTTTTTATATATGGTGCTTTTCTGCCCCAAACCTCTTCACTAAATTCTAAATAATTATTTATATAATATTCATATAGCTTATATTCTGCATCAAATATTATTGCATCTAAATTCTTTATAAATTCTAAAAATGATTTTCTTTGTCCATCCTCAAGTTCCTCATCTTCTTCGCCTTCAATAGATAAAATAACATCTTCTTTTCTACCAAAAACGTTAATTTCATATGGTCTCTCCCAATTAACTTTATACTCTAATGTTCCAAATACTTCATCTTGAATAATCATTTTGTCTCCTCCTTTCTATTTAATGAATTTATTTCTCCTACTCCACCTAAATGACCAAATGTGTCATTTACTGCTGTAGGAATTAGTTGCATTGTCTCCATATCATTGCATTCATGCCAGGTTAATTTGAAATCTTTTGCAATTAATTTCAGTTCTTTTACAGATATACCAGTTTCCCCAGATAACTGTTTATATGCTTCACTAAAATTATAATCCCTTCCACGCTTACCTCCTTGCATATTTTTTATTTTTATATCTCCGCCCCACGATAACTTTGAAAAATCAGGTATTGCATCTTTATATTCTATACCATCTAATCCATAACTTTTTAATATTTCATTAACTTCTGAATTATTTGAAATAAACTTAGATTCTCCTCTTTCACCAGTCCAATATCCTTTGGAATTAGGTGTCTGTGAATATCTTTCTTGATAACTACTTTGGTATCCTGCATTACCTGTTTTATTAAAACTCACAGATTTGATAGGCCAACCGTGCCATTGGAAAATAGGTGCCGGTTTTTTATTATGTATTTCCCATGCCTCAGTAGGTGAAATAAAACTAGTATCTGAACTCCATGCCTGACCATTGATTTTAATAAATCCTGGAGGTAATGCTGTCTCATGTTGTGGTTTCTCATCTGGATCATGATAAGTATCACCTGTCTGAATTAATAATAGCAAAATAGGAAGTGCGAGCTTACAAATTGTTGCACCAGATGTTGCTTTAGCTCCAGTAGTAGCTGATTTAGCAGCAGCTTCTTTGGCTGCATATTCCGAAATAACCTTATTAGCTTCTTTTAAAGCATCAAAACCAGTTTTAACTACTCCACCGAATAAGGCCTGTTCATCAATATTATCAGTAGGTTTTTGACTTCCCGTTCCCTTATATTCTCTTGTTTGCCCAGGTAACAATGGTACTCGTGTAGAAACTTCTGCCGTTGGGTAATATCCTGGAATAAAGTTTTCCTTTGATCCTAACTTATACTCATAAATATTGTATGAAATCATTGATTCATAATGGCCTGTAGGGTCGTAGTAGATTAATGGGTTATTTTTAACATAAGTATAGAGGTTTAAACTCAATGGATCATCTGGCTTACCTAAATACGTATCCTCCTGCAGGAACCTTGCGATCTTTGGGTCGTACATTCTTGCATTGAGGTAATACAATCCTGTTTGAACATTACCATCTGCATCAAATACCTCTGTTTCCTTGTCATACTGGTAGCCTGCGTAAGTTATGCTGTTATTCACATTACCGGTCCGCTCAATTATATTGCCGAATGCATCATAATAGTAAGTAGCATCAATATTGCCGGTTGCCACATTAATCAATGCTGTAACATCTGCATGGCCGTTATACATGTAGTAATAGGATGTAGCGCCAACTTCACGCTTTAGAAGGTTTATGCCGTAGATGTTTCTCGCAACTTCGCTGCCGCTGCCATCAAGCTCAAGTACTACTTTGTCGTACTCATACAAATACCTTGTAGTAGTACCATTCACTACAGATTTTGCAACTCTTAAGCCTTCACCATCATAAGCATTATTAACTGTTTTAACTTTTTGACCCTGATTGTCATAAATATCAGTAGCTACCAGCTGATTGAGCTTATTATACCTAAACTCGGAGACTGTAACAGTTCCTTTTAAGGATCCATCAGCATTATACTCTTCTCTCTTAACACTGGTCTGATTACCGTTTGAATCATATCCATAGTTTACTCTCTGCTTTTTGATATAACTACTGCCTGATAAATCACTCCTTTCTTCTGTTGTAACAGATGTAAGAAGATTTTTATTATACTGGTACTCATAAGTATTCTTTGTGACAATACCACTATAAGTAATTATTTCACATTTTCTGTTTCCTACTGCATCGTATTTGTATTCCGTTGTCCTTAAAATATTACTTTCTACAACTTTGTTTAGCCTGTTTAACTTATCATAGTAGTAGGTGGTTAATCCTTTATCTACACCATTGACTGTTTCCTGTTTAGTTTTTAAATTGTTTGCTTCATCATAAGTATATTCGTAGGTGTCCATAGGTGAAGCTTCATCTTCATTTTTCCTGTAGTTCTTTAAGGTTTTTAACAGATTGTTTGAATAGTACGTATATACCTCTTTTGAGCCGTCTGGATATACTACGCTTTTCCTGCTGCCATTCTCATAGTAGTTGTATGTTGTTTTGCCACTATTTGCAGATACAGGGTCTCCGTCAAATACATATTTTAATCTGCCCGCTTTGTCATAAACCTTGGATGTAACATTGTTATCTTTAGGGTATACCGCTTTTTCTGCAACCAGCTTATGTACGGTATTGGTGTTGATATCGGTATCACTATAAATTATATCATAATAATACTTGGTTGTTCCAATAACTGTTGGGCTGATATCTCCGGATTTTTGTGAGCTTACAGTCTTGGTTTCCACCCTTCCAAGCCTATCATAAGTACGTTCTGTAATTTCTTTTGAAGGTTCCGTTCTTACAGTCTCTGTCTTGGTTATGTTACCTTCGGCATCATAGGTATAGTTTATTAATTTATTAAGATCTTCACGAGTTACATTAAGTTTATTGCCATTAGCATCATACCCATATGATGTTTGAGTAAATACTTCCTCCATCATTAACCTTTTAGTCGTTTCATCATATGTAAGTTTACTATACTTTTCCTGGTTAAGCCAGCCATGGCAGTTGTAGGTATAAGTAGTAGTTATGCCGTTTCTGTCAAGCTTGGTCTTAAGGCTTCCGTCAGCATAATATGTATAGGTCTCAACTGCCCCAGGTGTTGAAACAGATGCGCCGTGGTCAACCTTCGCCCGGACCTTATTTGCCACATTATAATGATATGCAGTCGTATAGCCCTTGGTAGTATTGCCCGAGCTATCTGTAGTCTTTCCAACTGTCTTGAGTAGCATATTTCCATTATTATCGTAGGTATACACTACAGCTACATTTAATAGTGCCTCTGCTCCACTATTATCAATTATTATAACATCATTTGCTACTTTTTGAAGCCTGTCAGCATGATCATAATAGTAGTAAGTAGTTTTTGCTGTACCATTGCCATCTACATCCGTACCAACGGTCTTGGTGCTTATATTTCCTGCATAATCATAGGTTAGATCCTCAATATTCCCTTCCGCATCTACTGTCCTTATAAGCCTTTTATTAAGGTCATAAGTGGACTTTGACATGTTATATAGCGCGTCATAAGAATAAATGTTCAGGCTCTGGTCATTTTGATAGACGTATTCCATCTTTTCGATACTGTTGTAAGGATCAAGCTTTTCATATAGCCTGTTAAGACTGTCATACTTGTCCATATAAGTATTTTCTACAGTATCGATAATGTTACCCGCACTATCTTTTATATCCATTCTTTCTGTCCGTGTGGTTTGATTTCCATTTATATCATACCCGTATATTGTGGTATGCAGAGATTTTTTTTCTTCTCCGCTTTCAGTCTTTGTATTAATCTCAATACTTGTACGCTCCAGCCTGTTTAAAGCATCATAAGTACTTCTCTTAAGTGTACCTTCTCCATCTCTTTCAGATACAAGGTTACCATTCTTATCGTAAGCCCTGTAAGTAGTAATAGCTTTATCGGATGTATCAACAACACCATTATCAAGCTCTTTTTGTCTTGTATGAGAAAGTACTCTTCCCTGGTTGTCATAAGTGTAAATATCTGCTGCTCCCATGGAGTTTTTCTGCTTTATAAGGTTGCCTCTAATATCGTACTTATATGTTACTACATTTTTATCTACTGTATCATCATAAGGGTATGTTACACTCCTTAACTTGTTAAATCCATTATAATAGTACTCTGTAATATTTGAGTTTGCATCTTTAGATGTTGATATATTACCCAGCAAGTCATATGTATTTGTCTGTATTTTCGTTTCATCAGTATCTGCAGAGTTGATTGAATCTATATCTTTTGCAACATAGACAAATAAAACATTACCCGCATCATCGTATTCGTACCTTGTTTTTGCTATGGATCTGTCAGAGCTGCTAGAGCCTTTTGTTCTATATTCTGCTACCTTCCTACCTGCCCCATCATACTCATATTTTATCGAGTATTTTTTATCCTCTGCTATTGATAAAGCACTTAGCTTGGAAGCTAATTCAGGGTCTAGTACGGTTTCAACCATATTTGCATAGTTGTATTTATAGGTAGTGCCTTCGGCATTTGCAATCTGTGCGTCTAAGGTACTCGATTCATTATATTTGAATGTACCGATTTCCTTTATTGTGTTACCATTACAATCGTACTCAAATGCCTCAAGTACTAAATGCACGTTTTGCGGCTGCCATGTATAGGTCTTTGTGCCGTCAGTATTAGTTGTTTCAACCAGTTTATTTTCTGCACCGATAAACTCTTTTGCCTTAAGCCTGTCCATATTGTCGTACTTATACTCTGTTCTATTAGCTGCTGTTGAAGGAGTCATTCCCGCAAGATAGTCTTCAGGTGCAATCCTTGCTTCAGCAGTAAGCCTTCCGGCTCTATCATATTGGTATATGGTTCTTTCGTTCCTGGCATTCTTTACAACTTCCAGCAAGCCCCTTTCATTATAACCATAGATGGTTTCGTTTCCATTTGCGTCCTTAGTAGATTCAACCTTGCCTTCCCAGTTATAACGGGCCTCACTCTTTATTGGAGCAGAATTTCCATTCTCATCAAACCCAGGCTGGTTTACAAGAACCTGTCTATCCATATCATCATAGGTATAAGTGGTTGGAACCCCGTCAGGCGTTATTACGGTCTCAACATTGCCGTTTTCATCATACATGTATATGGTCTTAAGCTTAATATCGGTATCATCATTAAGGCTGCCACCTTCAGGAACAATTGCTTCAATCTGGTTTACAAGTAAATGAGCATTAGCCCAGTCAGCAGGAACAAAACCTGCAGTACCGACAGAATTTACGACCAGTTTCAGTTTGCTTTTCCCTCTGACATCTACTTCTATTGATCTTACAGAACCCTTTGACATTGTGATATCCATGGTTTCATTGTTTTTGTCTTTTGCAAGGACATAGCTTATATTTCCACTTGAATCCACCTGTCCCAGGTATACTTGAAATTGAACCTGGCCTTCTCCTGCATATTCATCATCAATTCCGATATCAGCTTTAAAGGTTTCAAACTTTCTATGTAGGTCATATACTATTTCGGAACCGGTAGATGCTCCAATTCCCTTTTTATACTGTGCCCCCCCAATAGTTATAAGTCCACCGTCACCTACAACGGTTCTGTCCCCAAAAGACATATCCTTCTCTACAGGCTGACTTACAGGGCCATAAACGTTTTTAGCCGATTCCCAAAGCAAGTCACTTAAATATACAGTTGATTTTTTATTATTTATTCCCTGTAAATCCAAACTATTAAGGGTCTGCAGATCACCTTTCTTAACATACTGAATCTTATAATCAGGTTTACCAAGGTAGTTGTTAACATACTCTGTTATGATAGCATCCTTCTTTTGTTCGGTATAAGCCGAATACACTGTCTCCTTGCTTAAATTGCCGTCATCGTCGTAAGCATACTCTGTCCTTCTTCCGCTGCTATCCGATACAGCCTTTATCAGTCCATTACTGTAATATTCGTAGTTTGTGGTAATATAGGTCAAAGGAATAGAATCCTTAAGTACTTGTTCTTTCCCCCGCTTCTCGGATACTTTTCTACCAGCCTTATCGTAGTCAACCCGTACATATGAATACCTGACAGTCCCATTATCAAGAACAGTTGGTGCATACGTTTCCGCGTAGGTAGTATTCAAAGCAGGATCATATTTATGGTGATAATAATAAGTAGTACTTGTGGTTTCATCAGCCGAGCCAGTCACTATATCCGTAGATGTAAAGATGTCTCCATTTTTGTAATAAGTGTTCCTTATATAAGGTGTCGTACCATCAGTGTTCTGCGGCAGCTCTTTTTTTATAAGTCTTCCAGCATAGTCGTAATAGTATGTAGTCTCTGCTACTTCATTATTGTCAAGATACTTTCTGTGAATCTTCCTTGTAATGAAATTATTGTTAGGTGCAGATGGATCTGCAGGTACTGCATCCAACGGATATATGTATTCTTCCAGTAATACCTTGGTTGAAAAAGCATCATCCTGGAAGTAGATTTTTGTAAGCCTGTCCAAAGTGTCATAGTCATATGAATATATTGAACCATTCATCCTTTTCATCGTTTTAATATTACCGTACTGGTTATATTCATAGGTTGTCTTGTTATTCTGTGGATCTGTTACAGTCCATAGCTTTCCATTTGGATAGTACGTGTATCTATAACCATATACCCATTGTGATTCAGAATATATATGGTCGACTAATATAGGGGAAAGCTCATGGTTTCTTCTTCCCATGGAATCATATCCAAACTTGATAGTACTCTTGACTCTGACAGGTATAATTGATCCATCTGCGTCATTCTTGACAATTGTCTCAATCTGACCATTTGAATTGTAGTAATAATCAGTTCTTAAATAAGCTGGAGAGTATTCGTATGCTTTCAATCCCATGTTGTTATAGTCGAATCTTGTTGTTCTTACATTTCCATCTATAGTTTCAGAAATTGTATCTATTTTTCCATCAGATTCATGAGTATAGGTTGTGATATTGCCCATAGGGTCTTTAATCTTCTCAACGAGCCCTTTAACCTGATGAGTATCGGTAGCATATGGAATATATTCAGTTACTGCATACTTGTCTGCTGTTTCTTTTGTTATGAACTTGGTGTCTACAGTAGGGCCAAGCTTGCTTTCCAGGTACCTTGCCTTCATACGCAGATATATTCCACGGTCAGCAGCGCTTGATAGATATTTGCTGTCTTCATTCAAAGTATCATATTCGTATACAGTTTTATAGATATATTGAGTAAATACGCCTTCCTCATCTTTTTCCCATATGATATTGTTGTTTGCGTCATATCCGAATTTGCGTTCGCTGTTATTAGGATTAGTTATCTTTGTCACATTTCCATTACCATCAAGCCCGTATGTAGTCTTATTACCGTTTCTGTCAGTATGCATATCCAACTCGCCATAATTATTGTATTTATAGTATTGGGATTTGCCTTCAGTGTCTTCAACCTGTGTGATGTTATAGTTTTTGTCGTACGAAATAATAGTACTCTTAGTTGGCGGTTCACTATAATATTGGTTTATCTCCTCTTTACTTAAAGCATGGTTATATACTCTAAACTGATCTAAACTACCGTGATAATCAACAACACCTGAATTATAATAGTTTGTTCCCATTTTTGCGTTATGAGCAGGTATCGAAAATGTTGATAATACTGTTTTTATCTCTTTACCATTATCCACATTAAGAATAATATCTGCACCATTATATGTAACAACAAATAAGTGCCAATTCCCATCATTATAATTATTAGAAGAAAAAACACCATTTTTATACTGATATCCATCTGCTCTTTCTACATATAATTTTGAATCATGTAAATAGATCATAAGAGCATTACAATTATTGCTTGAATTTGCTGAAGTACAGAAAAAATAGCCGTAAGGATCACTCGTTTTGAACCAAAACGCTACTGAGAAGGGCTTAGTACCATTGACGTATTGTGCTAAACTGTTTACATGCACCGTACTTAACAAACTCTCATTAAACACAGCGCATTTACCAATTTTACCTTCTTCATATGTTATATTACTTTCTGTACCATTATGACCATTTCCACTTGTATCATTTACATTATCATCAAACTTATATTCTCCAACCAAGTTATTTGTTGTTGGTCTAGCAAACTCTGATGACAGCTTTTGAATCTCGTGATAACTTAGTGCTCGATTGTATATACGCACCTGATCCATATAACCTTTCCAGTCCCACCACGACGGGTTATTTTGGTATATACCTAACCCAAACACTGTTTGGCTAGGTGCTGAACTCGTACTAGTTACTGTCTTTTGTTCAGCATTATAATCAATATACACACTTAAATTAGTTCCATCATAAATAACTGCTACATGATGCCATTTACCATCATCATAATTATTATCTGATTCAATCGCAGTATCTGCAAGTCTTTTAAAATGCAACTTGCCATATGGAGCTGTTGAATTGTTTATAGCTATCAATACACCTCTATCATCAGTAGAAGCGGTATCTGATAGACTACCCCGACATAATATATGCCAATCCTCACTATAAGAAGGATGCTTAAACCAAGCCGATATTGACCAAGGATTTCTTCCGCTAAATGTATCAGCTAAAGCGTTAATCTCAACATTTGGATTATCGCCATTAAAACTGGCACTTTTACCAATTTTACCTTCTTCATATGTTATATTACTTGGTGTGCCATTATGACCATTTCCACTTGTATCATCTGCATTACCATCGAATCTGTACTCTCCAACTAACCCATCTAGAGGTATGCGAGCATCATATTCTTCCGAAATCACTGTTTTCTTAGCTGTCAAACCATATGTATATACCTTCTTGTTTCCAAAAGGTCCTTCATACGTATCAACTCTCACTTTGCCTTCACTATCGGCTTTATATGTGATTGTTTCCAATACATTTCCTTCAATGTCTTTTACCACCGATAACTTGGAGTTTGAATCATATCCAAATGTATATTTTACTCCTTCTGGCATGATTATTTCCTGTATCTTGTTATTTACGTTTACTACCTGTATCTTCCTTCCAGCAAGAATGTCTGTTATTAAAATGAGTTTGCCCGTAACAGTATCATAGTCAAAGCTTACCACTTCCCGGCTCGACAGATCCCTGATAACTGTCCTGTTCGTTTCATAGGTATATGTCAACCGGTTACCATACCTGTCTTTAATCCATATAATCTTATAACTCGAATCATATCCAAACTTCCTCTGGTCTTTTGTTGTAACTATGTACTCACCGTTAAGTTGAGATAAAGTATTCCGAGTTCCAATACTTCCAAAACCTCCATTGACATATGTAAAAGAATTGATTCCTTCACCAGGTATCTTTACTGTAAATTCCTTACCTATTACGATACCATTGGTATCCTTATAGTCTTTTGTTTTTATCCATCCCTCATAATTGATGGACCAGCCATCTTCAAGAAATTCTGAAGAATGTTCATACTTTGAATTATAGGTAAAACCAATATTGATATCAAAACCTGGGGCTTTCAAAAGCATGGTCGGACTATTGAACGTGTAATCTCCTGAAACAGGGTTTACGCCTCCATAATTATATGTATGATCCCTCCTGAATTCTTCAATGAGTTCCTTATAGAAGGGGGTACTGTCTACTGCTGTATTCACAGTAAAGCTTTCTACTGTCCCCCCTGACGAGCTCATTACCGCTGAAGACATAGCTGTTGCATCTGCAAAAATATAAAAATCTACAGGTTTGTTTACTTCAAGCGTATTTATTCTGGAGTATGGAGCACTATCAAAAGTTACAGTCTGGACAATTGTATCTTCTCCACTCAGTATGACCTTATGATTGCTACTATCGGAGGCAGCACTGAAGTTATATAAACTTCCGGATTTTTGAGTAAAATCACCTTTAATCTCAAGAATACCATCTATCAGCTTATCTGCATGGCTTTCTAATGAATACATTGTAAAGCTTCCCTCTACCAGAACATAATCCGATGGGTTTGTCATTGTCAGCACGCCACTGCCAGGCTTGTTATTTTCCACATCACCTATTGTATAGTCTCCTTTGACAGTAAGGTTTCCACCGGTGATTTGCATTTCACCGCCATTTTGCATAATACTGCCGTTAACAGTTAGATTGTATCCGTTTAGTAAAACCACACCGGCATTTACAGTAAGATTACCTTCAATTACCCTGTCACCGTTTAGTATAAGGTCAGTTGTAGCAGTCACAGAGTCACTTTCCAATGATTCATTTCCTTCACCGTCAAATGCCCTAACCGTATACGTATATGCATTTAATAAAGACAAGCCTGTGTCTTCATAACTGTTCTGGACTGTAGACCATACTTTTTCACCGTTACGGTATACATTGTATCCTGTCGCATTGTTCACCGTATCCCAACGAAGCGTTACGGAACTTTCAGTTTTACTTACTACTGCAAGATTTGCAGGTGCAGAGAACGGGAACTTGTAAGAGCCTGTAAGAGGCCTTAAGTTTCTTTCACTATCCCATATAAACACTTTGATATAATGGCCTGTTATATCCTCCGGCATGTACAGTCCTACTGAAATAGCCTCTGTACCTCCTGCTGGAACGCTCTTTTTTGAAACTGCAAAATCTTTTACTGCTTTATTTGAATCATACAACACTGCTATAAAGGCAGTTTCCTTTTGTATTGAGCTGTTATTAGTTACACTTGCATTGGCTTTTATGGTACATGAAGGGTACAGAGTAAAAATTGGGGTATCCAGTGAATTTGTAAAAGCAATATCTGATATACTTAGCGTACTATCTAAAGACATAGGATTTACAGTAAAAGTATTGGAGTATAAAAATTCAGTTTGAGCTGCTGTCAGAGAAGATACGGCCAGTGTCTGCCCTTGTGATGAATAGCTGAATGTCGCAGTTGAAGGGAAAAGCACTCCCTCTCCTCTTGCTACAACCAGATAAGTACCTGATACAGTATTTGTTGTCTTATATGCTGATGTAAAAGCTCCATTTGCTCCGCTTGTTACCTGATCATAACAGTCTACTTCCCCATTCGGGTCAACTACCGCTACAGTAACCTGTTTGTTATTTCCACTGCTTATGCTTCCTGTTACAGTTATGTTTCCATTAGTCAGATCTGCCGATGCAGCAAGTCCGCTAATTACTGGTGAGGCAGAGTTTGCAATATTCGTTGTTAAAAGGTACTTGTTTTTATCTGAATATCCGCCTTTAGTATCTACCATTACGTAATAGGCTCCGCTGTCAAGGGACAGGGAAATACTTTCATCAGCATTGCCTGTAAGAATAGAGCTAGCCAGCTTTTTAGCTCCATAAATACTAATTGTATGAAGGCTCAAATCATAGTTGGCATCTGCCGGTAGGTTTTGAAGCTTGATACTAACCTCTGAAGTTTGGTCAATTAACAGCTGGTAGATATCTACATCGTCAGGGCTATCTATGGTTGCCCATGTTATGTCTCCAATATTTACTCTAGGCATGGAATAATAACGTACATCGTATATATTATCATTAACCTCAAACTCGTCAGGGTTACTTACATATGCCTTTAACTCATATGTGTCGTTGGCATTGGAACCTGAATTTGTATATACTCTAATATAATATCTGCCGGGACCAACTATTAGTCTGCTAAACTTCTCGTCAGTATTCCCCTTTATATATGAGCCTCCGGCCAGGTATCCGTCATTGTAAACCTGTAGTTCATAATCCACCCCTTCAGGTATGCTCTGCATAACAATATTAAGTTTGCCTGCTTTTGGAGCATCATAAGCAAACCAGTCTTCATCAGTATTAATATTGATGGTAGCACTAATTATGCTGTTATCACCTATCAGTGTTGCTGTATCACTGCTGTCATTAGGTTCTAGTGCATCAGGAGCAGAATCGCTGGGATAGACCATGAGCTGGTAATTGTGGTGAGCAGAACTGCTGCTATAAGAATATGCCTTAATCTGTATGTAGTATACACCTGTATATTCTGCCACAAAGTCAAAAACTTCATCATAATTATAATAATTGTATGAACCATTCTTCCATGACCCATTTGAATCATAAAGTGCTATATCATAATCTTCTCCTATGGCCATACCTTTTAGTACAAATGTATAGGGCTTTGCCGCTTCAAGATTTATAGCATAGTAGTCTGTCTCTCCCGTATAACCCATGGTTCCAAATACTGTACCTACAGGTATCGCCTGTGCCGTACTTATGTCATGGTTTGTTCCATTATCATAAATATAACCTAGTGTGGAAACATCCTGGAATATGAGGCTCTGCTTCTTTCCAATTTCTTCATAGCTTTCTTCAGAAATTGCCAAAGTCTGCGGTGGTAAAGCATGTGAATTATCCTCTGTGCTAATAATATCACTGATCTTTCCAACTTCAGTCCTGTAAGTCCTGCCATCTTCAGTAACGGATTTTACCATGTAGTACTCAAAGTCTTTCCAGTCTAAAACTTTTAATGTTACTTGATGTATATTTTTCATTACATCTAACTTATAACTTTTTCCAAGCTCTCTTGTATTACCGTAATAAAACTCCGTATTAGCCTTTTTGTCAGTAGTCCATGTAACCATAATATAGTTATCTTTTACCAGGCTAATGTGAAGGTTCTTTATTCCGCTTCCTGATGAAGCAATTTCGGGAAGCTTCAAATTGTTAAGCTGACTGATAAAATTGTTATGGCTCTTTATTATAGGCTTGGGAATCTTGTTGTTTGCTTCAGCCGAATAATCACTAAGCGCGTAATTATTTATATCAACTGGATTTACACTGTTGTCATCCTTATCTTCCACTTCCGGCTGGGGTGCCACATTGGCAAGGGCAGCATATGCATTTACCCTGCCTGATGTACTTACCTTTACTGCAAGCTTATCGGTTACAGTAACATTGTTTTTTATCCTTGCCGCGATCTCCTGTGATGTAAGACCCGCCTCCTTACTTTTTAGAAGCGCAGCTATACCTGCCACATGAGGTGCTGCCATGGAGGTACCGCTTAATTGTCCATAGCTGTTTTCCGGAAGGGTACTTAAAATATTAGCCCCCGGTGCTGCTACCTGTACTTTGCTTCCATAGTTTGAAAACGCTGCAAGCTCCCCCTTGTTATCAATGGCAGCTACCGAAATATTGTTTGGAAGATCAAAGCAGGCCGGATAAACCGGTGAATAAAACACATTGCTGGAAGAATTTCCGGCAGCAGATATAAAGAGAATATCACTGCTTTTCATTGCTTCATAAAGAGCAGGGTTATATTCGCTTCCACCCCAGCTGCAGTTTATTATCTTTACTCCCATTTTTGATGCATATTCAATGGCTTCTATGGCATCAGACGTATAACCCGTGTTTCCGCTTATGAACTTTAGAGGAAGAAGTTTTACGTTAGGAGCAGTTCCCCTTATGCCCGCCTGGTTTGACGAGGCTCCGATTATACCGGCTACATGGGTTCCATGGGTATCTGAAGCAGCAGAGTCAAACACACTGCTGTCATTGTTTATAAAATCCCACCCGTTTATATCATCTATAAAGCCGTTGTTATCATCATCAATAGCGTTATAGGGTATCTCATTTTTATTTATGTAAATATTGTTTGAAAGGTCAGGATGATTTATATCGATACCTGTGTCAATTACTCCGACAACAGTTGTATCTATACCTGTTGTAATATCCCATGCAGGAACTGCATTTATGTCCTTACCGTATATACCTGCTTGTCCGCTTACAATCTGACCTTCATTTAGAAGGTTCCACTGTTCGCCAAACCGTTCATCCTCTGGAATGTCGGATGTTTTAAGCTCATAGTTTGGCTGGGCGTATTCTACATCAGGATTGCTGTTTAGTTCTTCAAGCACTCTTTCAATGTTATCACTATCGTTTATTTCTATGGTTTCTAACTTAAAAAGCTGGCTTTTCTTCTTTATGTCATACTTTGAGGCAATTTTCTTTTTTAGAATGTCATTTTTGACTTTATCGGATTTTGATTCATCCTTTAGCTTAACAAGTATTTCTTTCTTGTCCCTTTTGACTTTTTCCCCTAAAAGGTCATCTGAAGGGGTAGGGACTATATCAGGCATTTTTTGCACAGGCTCTTTTTTGTAAACATCCTCTGCTACCGTTTGTGGCAGTTCCTTGGCCAATACCTCTTTAGTGTTGGCAGGAATTATCACTGTGGATGTTAGAACTTGAACAAAAAATACAAACGACAATAAAATTGATATGGACTTACTGTGTTTTCTCATTAACTTGTTCCCCCTATGTTTAAAAAAATAAAGAATAAATAAAAACATTTATATTATATAAAGCACCAAGCCTATATATCAGCTTGGTGCCTATCG
>JBMOLK010000123.1:0-14665 GCA_049325575.1 Bacillota bacterium
CTCTCCGGCAATTTCCCTATCTACTGCTATAGCCATGCCTATACCCATGTTGAAGGTGTTGAACATATCTTTTTCATCTACACTTCCCAGGTTTTGAAGAAGATTAAATATAGGAAGCACAGGCCAAGTGCCTTTCACTATTTTAATTCCAAACCCTTCCGGCAGCATTCTTGGCATGTTTTCAAAGAAACCGCCGCCGGTTATATGTGATATACCTTTAATCTCAAACTTATCTTTTAAATCAAGAATCGTCTTTACATATATTCTTGTAGGTTTTAAAAGCTCTTCTCCCAATGTGGTACCAAGAACCTTAATCTCTTCTAAAAGCTTATCCTTTCTAGGTGCCAGAAGCTTTCTGACCAGAGAGTAGCCATTGCTGTGAATACCTGATGAAGCAAGGCCTATAAGCTTATCTCCTTCTTTTATATTCTTTCCGTCAATAACCTTTACCCTGTCTACTATACCAACTGCAAAGCCAGCTATATCATATTCATCATCAGGGTAAAAGCCAGGCATCTCGGCGGTTTCCCCACCTATTAATGCACATCCGGCTTCTACACACCCATCAGCAACACCTTTTACAATTTGTGCCACCTTCTCGGGACGATTCTTGCCAAGAGCAATATAGTCCAGGAAAAACAATGGCTCAGCACCACTGCACACTATATCGTTTACACACATTGCGACACAATCTATACCGATAGTATCATGTTTATCCATTAAAAAAGCAATCTTAAGTTTGGTTCCCACGCCATCGGTACCTGATACCAGTATAGGCTCCGAATATTTCTCCTTGTTTAAGGCAAATAGTCCTCCAAAACCTCCAATATCGCTAAGTATTTCCGGCCTGAAAGTTCTCTGCACATCCTTTTTCATTAACCTGACGGCCTCATAGCCTGCTTCCACATCAACACCGGCGTCTTTATAGGTAGTCATTTCCTTACCTCCAATAATTTATTTAATAGTCTGATTATTATCTCATCCGCAAGAAAACTTATTACCTTCTTCAGGTACTTCCATTGGATAATCACCTGTAAAGCATGCTGTACAGAAATCACATTTTGATCCTACAGGAGTCTTAAGAAGGCCTTCCAGGTTGAGATAGCCCAAACTGTCAGCTCCTATCATTGTCTTGATTTCCTCAACAGAGTACTTTGAAGCAACAAGCTCCGACTTACTGGAAGTATCTACTCCAAAGTAGCACGGAAATTTATATGGTGGAGAACTTATCCTCATATGCACCTCTTTTGCTCCTGCTTCCCTTAATATCTGAACAATTCTTTTACTGGTGGTTCCTCTTACAATGGAATCATCTATCATAATAACCCTTTTACCGTCGATAGCATCCTTTAAGGCATTAAGCTTTATCCTGACCCCGTCTTCCCTCTGCCCCTGGTCAGGCTGAATGAATGTCCTGCCAATATACCTGTTTTTAATAAGTCCGAATCCGTATGGGATACCCGATTCCATAGAATAGCCCAATGCAGCAGTTAACCCTGAATCAGGCACGCCGAAAACAAGGTCTGCATCTACAGGATGCTCTTTAGCAAGTCTCCTTCCGGCTTCAATTCGGGCTCTATAGACACTGACACCATCAATATAGCTGTCAGGTCTGGCAAAATATATATACTCAAATATACATAACTTTGACTGCTTAGGTACTTCAGTCTGTATTGAAGTCAGTCCATCCTCTCCAACCAGCACTATCTCACCGGGCTTGACATCTCTTACATATTTTGCTCCCACTGCATCAAGTGCACAGGTTTCTGAAGCAAGTACATAGGAATCGTCTATAACACCTATACAAAGTGGTCTTATACCAAACGGGTCTCTTATACCTATAAGCCTCTTGGGAGTAAGAATAACCAGGGCATAGGAACCTTTTATCTCATTCATCATTTTGGCTATTGCTTCTTCAATATTACTGCTTGATACTCTGAATCTGGAAATAAGGTTCAAAATGACCTCTGAATCTATGGTAGACTGAAATATAACACCATTTTCCTCCAATTTGTCCCTTATTTCAGAAGCATTTACAAGGTTACCGTTATGAGCAAGTGCAAGCTGACCGTTTCTATATTTTATAACCATAGGCTGAGCATTCTCTCTTAAGCTTGCACCTGTAGTAGAATACCGGACATGTCCAATAGCAATCTGGCCTTTAAGGTTATTTAGAATATCTTCATTAAAAACCTCCGGAACAAGCCCCATATCTTTATGAAAAATCAGGTTCTCCTTGTCATTAACAGCGATACCAGCACTTTCCTGACCCCTGTGCTGAAGTGCATACAGTGCATAATACGTCAGGCGGGCACTATTCAGCCCCCCTTTATTGTAAATACCAAATACCCCACACTCTTCATTTAATTTGTCCGCTCTAAGATCATCAAAATCACAATCTGAAAGCTTACACCCCTGCTTAAAATACATATTGACTCTCCTTACAAGTTTAATTAATACAGTGTTAGATTATAGTTATTTCGATTTATCATATATCTTTAATTTTTTCCTGAAGTGCTTCATTCTTCTCTTCTACTTTTTTAGCCAGTTTCTTCTTATACTCTTTCATTTTATCTCTAAGTTCGCTATAGCCAATGGACAGAACCTGGACAGCAAGCAGAGCAGCATTTTCAGCTCCATCAATGGCAACTGTGGCAATTGGGATACCGCTTTGCATCTGAGCTACGGATAAAAGTGAATCCAAGCCATCTAATGCTGAAGACTTAATGGGTACTCCAATAACAGGAAGAGGTGTATAGGCGGCTAGAATACTCGGTAAATGCGCAGCCTTTCCTGCCCCTGCGATTATGATATCAAAACCGTTATCCTCTGCGTTCTTTGCAAATTCTGCTGCTTTGTCAAGTGTCCTGTGAACAGAACATACCATCGCTTCAACTTCAACTTCAAATTGCTTTAAGGTTTTTATACAATCCTTTAAAACTGCCAGGTCGGAATCGCTGCCCATAACAACAGCAGCCTTTGCAGCCTTGATAGTTTTTACAGCTTTCACAGTTTTTGTAGTCTTGGCCTTGGACATAATCTTAACCTCCATCGAATGTAAAATATAATCTGTAAAAATGCCCTTAAAACTATAAAAATATGCTAATTGACTCTTCATAAAAGCTATAAAAGTTTGGCCGTAAAAACCAAACTTTTATACATCTAAAGCTTTACTGCCCCAAAGACAAAGTTAGCTATAAAGAGCAGTGTTACTATATAAAGAATCGGATGCACCTGTTCTGCCTTGCCTCTTATGATCTTTGTTATTACATAGAATATAAATCCTGCAGCAACACCGTGTGAGATGCTGAAGGTAAACGGCATGATTACAGCCGTAAAAAATGCAGAGGCTGCTTCTTCAAATTCAGACCATTTGACTTTTGCTATGGACTCCATCATTAAAACCCCTACTACTATAAGTGCAGGTGCAGTAGCGGCCGCAGTGACCATACCTGCAAAAGGTGATAAAAACAGAGCAAGCACGAAGAATGCAGCTGTAAATACTGATGTCAGCCCGGTCTTTCCTCCTGCGCTTATTCCTGCAGCACTTTCAACATAGGTAGTTGTATTACTTGTACCTAAAAGCGCTCCTATTGATGTTGCTGTAGCATCGGCAAACAGTGCCCTGTCAAGTTTTGACCTAAAGCCTCTTCCTTTATGGAGGGACTCCTCATCCTTAGCATCAAATATTCCTGTTTTTCTGCCTGTACCCAGGAAAGTTCCAATTGTATCAAAAGTATCCGATAAGCTAAAGGCAAGTATGGTAACCAGAACTAGAAAAATCTTGCTGGGATCCGTAAATAATCCTGCAATATCAAGCTTAAAAAAAGTATCTCCTATGGAAGGAGGAAGGAAATTCTGCGGGCTTAGGTCCGGCCATGGAGTTATACCCATAAATAATCCAATAACCGTTGTAGATACAATTCCAAGAAGTATTGATCCTCTAACATCCAATAGCATTAAAACTACTGTAATAACAAGGCCTATAAGTGCTAGCTGGGTCACCGGATCCGTAAAGTTAACAAGAGCAGGTATTACATCTCTTGCAACAACACTTCCGCCGGGTAAAGTAATAAAATTTCCGGGTTCAGCAGTAAAATCCAAAAAGTGTGCCTGCTTGATTCCTATATATGCTATAAACAGCCCGATTCCTCCGCTTATAGCGTACTGCAGAGATTCGGGTATCGCATTGATCAGCATTTTTCTAACTCTTGTTACAGTTATCAATATATTAATAACACCACAAATGAATACTATCCCTAGAGCTTGCTGCCATGGGAATCCCAAACTGAAACAAACGGTATAGGTAAAGAATGCATTAAGCCCCATACCTGGAGCCTGAGCATAAGGTACATTTGCCGCCAGTCCCATGATTAAAGTACCGATTACAGCTGCAAGTATGGTTGCCACAAAGACGGCTCCCTTTTCCATCCCTGTAAGACCTAATATAGCCGGATTTACAAAAATTATATAAGCCATCGTTACAAAAGTGGTGAGCCCTGCTATAAATTCGGTTCTTACACTTGTGCCATGCTCTTTGAGTTTAAAAAACCTTTCCATATTAAAGAGTCCCTCCTTATTAAATATGTGAAAAAATTAAAAACGGGCTGGCAGAACCACCCGTAAAAATTACCCCAAGTAAAGGTCTTTAACTTCCGTAAAACTTCTGCTTTTAATAAAAACAATATTATTATTTCACAAAAATAATTAAAATAAGCAACTCTGCAGTCTATACAAACATGTAAAAATTTCAAATAAATTTATTAAGTAAATATACGATTTATACACAAATAATACTATCAAACCGGATGGCTTCTTGTCAACGAAAGATAAAATAAAAAACGAACATTATTTTAAATTTTGCTCATTAATATTCGCTTTTCAAGCTGTTTTAATTAAACCTTATCCTTTTATGATGTTTTTATAAAAAACTGTGAATCACACCCTCCGCTGGTGTTATAACAGTACTTCCGCTTTACCCTAATTACGCTCTTAGTTGCCTGTTTCCCGAATATTCGATATTGAACGACTATTAACTTGTCATCATTCAATTACCATTATAAGGTATACAATGAAAGGCATTGTAGCAATTCCAAGTATAGTTGTAAAAAATACATTCTCTGTGGCAAATCTATAATCTGAATCATATTGAGCAGCCAAGGCAGGAACAATTGTTGCACAAGGCATCGCAAGCTGAAGCACAATTATGGCCTTTGCAAGGGGATCTATCAAACCTCCTAACAGGGTTAACAGCAGCAGTGCAAAAATCGGTATTATAATCAGCTTAAAAAGTGTTAATATAAATATAGGATATCTTTTTAACAGATCTTTAGCGCTTGTAATCCTGATCTCGGACAATATCAAGCCTATGAACAACATTGAAAGATATACGGTAGTCTCACCCAAAGGGTGAAAGGTTTTAAAGACAAAGCCACTAATATCATATATATAGGGTATTGTATCAATTAATTGTTTAAAGTTAGTCTTTAATAAAATAATAATCAGACCTGAACCAAAAGCAATAGTATTGCCATTTATTAGATGTTTTGCAATTTGATTAAATTGTATCTTATTATGTTTATTCACCAGATATATGCCCAAAGTCCATAAAATAGTGTCATTAGCCAGGTTAAAAAGCACTGCATATACGACCCCATCGTCTCCGTACAATGATTTTAAGAGAGGAAATGCCAAAAAAATAACATTCCCGAACATAAAATGCATCTTAAATATGTTTTCCATTGCCCCCTTAAGCTTAAGGGCTTTACTAACCGTGTGTCCTGCAGCAAAAGATACTAGCATGAAAAATATCCCAAGGGTATATATCCAGATACCGTTTATTAAAATATCTTTTGTAAAACTGCGGCTGGCCAAGGTAGTAAAAATAAGCAGTGGGGCAGTCAGCTTTATTACTACCCTAGAAATAACCACTCCGGAATTGTCGGGCAGGTAACGGGTCTTTCCTGCAATATATCCCGTCAAACCCAGCATACCCAAAATTGAAATTTGATTTACCAAAGTAAAAACCTGTTCTGTTATGCTCTGAATATTCTGCATCCCATACTACTCCCTGATAAAAAGATTAAAGGCTAAAGGCTGGTATATGCCAGCCTTTAGCATCATAAACCTTACTATACTTATACAGTATATCTTAAGACTTTGTAACAATCCCAAGGCTTAGCTATTCCCACTCTATAGTAGCAGGCGGCTTACTTGTTATATCATATACCACCCTATTTATATGCTTAACCTCATTTACTATTCTATTTGATATTTTCTCCAACAAATCATAAGGAATCCTGGCCCAATCAGCAGTCATAAAATCAGTGGTTGTTACTGCTCTTAGGGCAAGTGTATAGTCATATGTCCTTTCATCTCCCATAACACCTACACTTCTCATCCCTGTAAGAACTGTAAAGTACTGATTTATTTCCCTGCCAAGACCTGCGCTTTTGATTTCCTCTCTAAATATATGATCGGAATCCCTAAGTATTTCCAACTTCTCCTTAGTTATATCACCAATTATTCTTATAGCCAAACCGGGTCCCGGGAAAGGCTGTCTCATAACTATATCCTCCGGTATCCCAAGCTCCAGGCCCACTTTTCTTACCTCATCCTTAAACAGATTCCTAAGAGGCTCGATTATTTCTTTAAAATCTACATGCTCAGGGAGGCCGCCAACATTATGATGGCTCTTTATGACAGCAGCGTCACCAAGACCGCTTTCAATTACATCGGGGTAAATAGTACCCTGGACAAGAAAATCAACTGTACCTATCTTTTTGGCTTCTACTTCAAATACTCTAATGAATTCTTCACCAATGATTTTTCTTTTGCTTTCAGGGTCTGTAACCCCTTCAAGCCTTTTTAGAAACCTTTCTTCAACATTTGCCCTAACCAGGTTTATATCAAACTGATTTCTAAACACCTCTTCCACCTGATCTCCCTCATATTTACGGAGGAGGCCGTGATCCACAAAAATACATGTTAACTGCTTACCTACAGCTCTATGAATTAAAACTGCTGCAACCGATGAATCCACACCTCCGGAAAGAGCACAAAGAACTTTTTTGTCACCAACTTTTTCCCTGATTGCTTCAATAGATTGTTCAATAAAGGAAGACATTTTCCAGTCACCGGAACAACCGCATATTTTATAAAGGAAGTTGTTTAAAATATCTCTTCCTCTAGGAGTATGGACTACTTCCGGATGGAACTGCACGCCATAAAGGTTCTTTTCCTGATTTTCCATTGCTCCCGCAGGGCAGTTCAACGTAGCAGCACTTCTAACGAATCCCTCTGGAAGATTATTAACATAATAGGTATGACTCATCCAGCATGTGGTATCTTCCTCTATACCATCAAAGAGCCTACTTGATAAATCCATTTTTATATTGACTTTACCGTATTCACGCTGATCAGCCTTTTCTACAGCGCCGCCGAGCATATAGCTCATCAATTGCATGCCATAGCAAATACCCAAAACAGGTATCCCAAGGTCAAAGATTCCCTTGTCACAGAACGGAGCTTTAGGATCCAGCACCGAAGCCGGCCCCCCTGTAAAAATAATACCCTTTGGGTTCATAGCCTTTATCTTATCAATAGAAGAGTTGTAAGGAATAACTTCGCAATAAACATTTGCTTCCCTCACCCTTCTTGCTATTAGCTGATTATACTGACCTCCAAAATCTAATACCAAAACCAACTCATTATTCAAGATAACATCTCCTTTAAGACTCAAGTATGATGTCTTATTATATCGAAATTTAGATTGCAATGCAAAACAAAATTTCATCCCCGAAACCAAGTTGCTGCGAACCTAAAAAAATGGTATATTAATACTAGAAGACGCCTTTTTTGAGTAAACTCAAAAATAAACAATCATAATTTATTTAAATAATTCGACAAGACTCCACAAAAAAAGATTGAAGTTGCTGAATATATTTAAGGGAGGGTAGCCATTGATAAAATTTAACTTTTTTAAGAAAGACAGTCATATAAAGGATCCTGCCCTTGAGACCATTATGCAAATTAAACAAGGCAACGAACAGTTAAAGAATAGATTTATTGAAGATTATAAGCCCTTTATTATAAAATGCGTATCAAAATTTACAGGTAAATTCGTCGAACTGGAAAACAGTGAAGAATTCAGTATAGGGCTTTTAGCATTCAATGAAGCAATAGATTGTTTTGACGAAAGTAAAAACAGGAGTTTTATCAGCTTTGCAGCACAGGTTATAAATAGAAGATTAATAAATTATAAAGTAAGCAACAAAAAGAACAATGTTGTATATCCTTTTACATATTTAGAAAATGACGACAAACAAGATATAGAGACTTTGGACATTGACTTTAATGCCGCAGACCTTTTGGGAAGGTTCGAAGTCAAGGAAGAAATTGACTCTTTCAAGCAAAGGCTTGCAGAGTTTGGAATAACTATATATGATCTGGTTAAGTGTTCACCAAAACATAAGGATGCAATAAGTTCCTGTATAAAGATTGCAAGAGTCATTGCAGATAATAGCGTATTATATAATAAATTGTATGAAAAAAAGACCATGCCCATGAGTGAACTTTCAAAGCTTGTGAATGTCAGCCAAAGAACCATCGAAAGAAATAGAAAGTTTATTATAGCAGCTTGTCTAATTATAAAAAGTGATTTGGACATTGTTAAAGGTTATTTGAAAAATGCAGAGAAAGCAGGGAATTAATTTGAAGAAAAGCGGTGTAATTCTTGAACTTAATAATGAGGAAGCTTTAGTAGTAACATCAGAAAGCAGATTTATCACTATAAAGCGAAATTCCGATATGTTTGTGGGTCAGGAGATTTCCTTCAATCCATATGAGGAATTCATTTCCCGGTACAAAATCCCTGGACTCATTTCTGCTGCAGCCGGTATAGCTGCTCTACTTGTTATTGCATTAATCTCTTATGTATTCTTACCCTCACAAAGCAATGTATACGCTTATATAGATGTAGATATAAACCCTAGTGTAGAGTTCTGCATAGACGAAGCATATACCGTTTTGGATACCAGGCACCTTAATAAGGATGCAAAAGTACTTTTGAGCAATCTTAGGCTTAACGGTATGCATATAAACAAGGCATTATCAGTATTGGTTAAAAAAAGCAAGGAGTATGGTTTTATTAAATCAAAATCCGATAAGCTTGTATATGTTTCCGCCTCTTTAAATAATCAGAGTACAAAGTTTAAGCATGATCCAAATGATCAGGGTAATAAAATAGGAGCCCTGCTTGAAGATATTAAGAAAAATATAAACTCTACCCTTGATGAAAGTATTGAAGTAGAAGTTATAAAGGTTTCACCTGAAAATAGAAAACTGGCCCAAAAGAATAATATCTCCATGGGCAAGTACTCTATCCTATCCGAAGCACTTAAGGACGGGATTGACATTTCTGTTGAAGAGGTCAAGGAGAATACTATTTCAGAAACCATAAGGAAAGTTGGAGAGAAACAGCTTGAAAAAAATAAGATAACGGAGTCCAATCACAATTATGCTTCGGCAGAAAGAGCCAATAGTACTACAAAGGCCCCCTCAACTCATCAGGATACTTCCACCGGTACATCTGCAGCTGTTGGCAGTACACCTTCCGTATTTATAGATCAGGAAGCAGAAAAGAGCGGCACTGTACAAACTCCAGAAACATCCATATCAACTCCGGTTCCCACATTTAATGTGAAGCAAACGCCTGGCATCCTATCACCTGTGGTATCAGAAGTCCCTCAAAGAGAAACTTCCCAGAATACGGGTGGTTCAGACAGACTCACTCATATACCGGGGGAAGTTGAAGGAAACAGGCCTGGTGGGAAAGGCCCCCCCTTTGCAACACCTTCCAAACCACCAGCAGCATCTTCACCAGATATGGCCTTGGAACTGACGCCTACACCAACAGCATCTCCATCCAAGTCACCGGGTTATAGTCCAGCCATAACCCCTGCAGGAGAAAATACCCCACCGCCTAAAGATGAAGATCCTCAAAGGGATAGAGGAAATGGAGATACAGGCAGTGATAGTGGTGGAGAAGATAACGATAAGCCGGATAATATTCCTCCGGATATAACCATCCCTGATGATAAGATACCGCAAGCTCCTCCAGGTAATAGACCCAATAATCTGTCAGATGCCGTACAGTAATAATATATTATACTTGTTTCCAATGTTTTAGAGATAACGAACTGTAAAAGAAAAGAGCACTCCATTTTTTAAAAGGATGCTCTTTTCTTTTTCTTTGTATTGGCCAAATATTACATAATGCTTAGGGTGTGTATTTCGTATATTTGAAAACTTTTAAAGTTCTTAAAGAAAATTTTCGAAGTTCTCCCCACATAAAACCAGATAATGCATTGAAATTATATAACGTGCATAAATGAGAGATAAAAATAAGAAATTTTTATGTATTTTAAATTTCAGGTCGGGTGGGATATATGATAAAAAGGTTAGCTGACAGGGTTTTTTCTGCATTATTTCTTAATACCTCTTCCCATGAACTTTCACTTGCAAGTTCATTAGGGTTATTGGTAGGACTTCTTCCTCTATACGGGTTTAGGACATTAATAATATTTGCGCTTTCTCTTTGTCTTAATCTCAATATAATAGCCTTGTTTATTGGCTTATGCGGAGCAGTCCTGTGTCCTTTACTATTCACGGCTCTTTCATGGAGTTTGGATAAGTTTGATAATATTGAAGCAGTATCATTTATGTCTTACGATCTTTATAAAGGAAATTTTAGTCTGGTATTCTCTTTAGTGGTAGGAATACTTTTTACATTATCTTTCTATAATGTTTTTAAGCTGCTGTATGGGCAGACATCCTCCCACTCTTACAGTAATAATCGTTTAAGTATTGCCAGTTCAATGGGTATGCTTATGGGAATTCTGTCTTTTTCAGAAGTAAATCTTACCTTCATGCTTATACTAACAATATCTTTGATTCTTGTATTTCGTTTAAATATCCTGGCTGCTTTAGCAGGAGCATTTGTTGGAATCAGTATATTCCATCCACTGTTAAGTATGGTATTATTCTGGTATAATAACGGTTTTTCAGGAAATTCTCTGGCACTCTTTCTTTCAGGCCACCAATCCGCAGCCGATTTTATCCAGTTCATCAGAAATCAACAGTATGAATATTTATTTGTCCTTCTAATAAGTATCCTCGTATCATTTGCATCATATAGCGTATTCATGGGCATATATACATGCAAGGACTCTCTTTATAATATAAGTGCTAAAAATTATGTATTTCAGGATTCAAGCGGACGAAGATGGTCTAAAATTAAACGTGCTACTTCACTGTTAATAACATCATTTATAGTAATTACTACTTTATTTTGTTCAAGTCTGGCTTTAAACATTCCTTTTCCCGGTACAAATGCTTCAACTGGCGCTAATGAGGCAGAACCGGCTTTAAACGATAAAACCCTTTTAGGTACAATGGAATCAGCATCCGGGGTTAAAAGGGAAGAAAACAGAAAAAGGACTTTTTGCTTCTATGTGGGTTGGGACCCAAAAAGCAAGCTTTCTTTCAAAAGAAACATAGACTCAATAGATGTCTTAATACCGGGCTGGTATCAGTTGACCGACAGAATGTCTGTCGTAGGCAGTGTTGATACGGAAATCAATGAGCTGGCTTTACAAAACGGTGTTAAAGTAATGCCTCTTGTAAATAACTTTAACAATAATAAATGGGACAAGGACCTGCTTCATAGAATGCTATCTTCTGAAAGTTACCGTAAAAGCGTAATAAGCAGCCTTATCTCCGAGGCAAAAAAATATAATTTCGCAGGTATTAACATAGACTTCGAAAATCTAGACGAAGAATACCGCGATTATTTCACCTTGTTTATATCAGAGCTCTACACCACATTTTACAATGAAGGTCTTGAGGTTATAGTTGACGTACCTCCTGCTCAAAGTGCATATGATTACAGTAAGCTTTCAAAATTTTGTAATTATTTAATACTAATGGCCTATGATGAACATGCTGCCACCTCCAAGCCAGGTCCAATTGCGTCCAGACAGTGGTTCGAAGACTCTCTTAAAAACAGCGGTATACCTTCTGACAAACTTGTAGTAGGGTTAGGATCTTATGGCTATGATTGGATAAACAGCAGTAAGGACGAAGCACTAGGCCTGACTCTAAGCGAAGTCATGAAGCTGGCAGTGAGCTATAATGCAAAAATCAACTGGGATAAGCAGTACAGTAATCCCTACCTTACATATACCGATGGAAAGAAAGAGCACACATTGTGGTTTATTGACAGTACCGTATTATATAATCAGATGTTATATTCCCAAAAACTGGGTCTAGACAAATTTGCAGTTTGGCGATTAGGTTCTGAAGACAGCTCTTTCTGGACTCTTATCAAGAATCTTGATAAGTTGGATCAGAGCAGGGGCGATCTGGACACAATGTCTAACTCTTTTGATTCTGGATATAGTCAAACCGATTTAATTTCATCACATTCCACGCCTCAAAATATAGCAAACAGAAAGCTGGAGTTTAGTTCAGACGGTTTTATCTCCAACGCAGCCTATGAGCTCTTACCATCCGTATCAGGCCTTTATGGGGATAAGAGGATTGCCCTTACATTTGATGATGGACCAAACCCCAAATATACGCCGCAGATACTTGATATATTAAAACGCAGCAATATCAAGGCAACATTCTTAGTAACAGGTAAAAAAGCCCAGGCATATCCTGAAATTATAAAGCGTATTTACAGCGAAGGTCACGATATAGGCAGCCATACTTACAGCCATGTTAATCTCCTTAAGACCTCTGAATTGAGAACCCGGTTTGAGATCAATACCACACAAAGAATAATTGAGATGTTAACAGGACATTCAACTATTCTTTTCAGGAAGCCTTATGACGATGATTTTAGCTATACCTCACCCGGAGAAATTGATATTTATGAAAGAATAAATAAAATGGGATATCTTCTGGTTGGAAGCTCCATTGACCCTAAAGACCGGGAAGCTTCCTCTCCTTCAGAGCTGGTGGACAGGATAGATTCTAGACTTGGGTCTGGTAATACAGTTCTGCTGCATGATGATGGAGACTATGTTAACAACACGGTAGAGGCTCTTCCACAGATAATAGAGTCTGCAAAATCAAAAGGCTATAGTTTTGTAACAGTAAGCAACCTTTATAATAGGAACAGGAAGGATGTGATGCCTTCGATAAGTACAAGCCAAAGTGCATTTTTAATGGCTGTAAGCTTTGTATTGTATATATTCGCCAGGTTTAAACTTCTTGTAACATACATATTCCTGTTTGCAACATCTATAGGGATTGTACGCTTCATATTCTTAATCTTCTTTTCCAAAAAGCAGGTAAAGAAATATAGACGAAAGATATTCTGGAATGACTATAAACCTATGGTAAGTGTTGTAGTTGCGGCCTATAACGAAGAAAAGGTTATATGCAAAACAGTTGATTCAATTCTTGAAAGCAACTATGACAATCTTGAGGTTATTGTGGTCAATGACGGTTCTAAAGACAATACAGCCAAGGTTGTCACCGAGAGCTTTTACAATAACCGTAAGGTAAGGCTGATCACGAAAGAAAACGGCGGCAAGTCATCCGCTGTAAACCGGGGTTTTATGGAGGCCCGGGGAGAGATTGTAGTAGTTATTGATGCGGATACCCTACTTGCAAATGATGCAGTTTCCCTTATGGTAAGGCATTTTGAAAATGAAAACGTGGCTGCAGTCTCAGGTAATGTAAAAGTAGGTAATACCAATAACCTTCTGACATTATGGCAGCATATAGAATATGTTACTGGTCTTAACCTTGAAAGGCGTGCTTTTGATGAATTAAACTGCATACCTGTTGTACCTGGAGCAATTGGAGCTTGGAGAAAAGATCTGGTAGCTTCTGTAGGATATTATAATGAAGATACACTTGCAGAAGACGCAGATATTACACTAACATTCTTAAAACAAGGCTACAAAATAGTGTATGAAGAAGGTGCCCGTGCTTACACCGAAGCTCCCGAAGACCTTGTAAGCTTTCTCAAACAGCGCCTGCGCTGGTCATACGGGACACTTCAATGCCTGTGGAAACATCGTTCTTCACTGTTTAATCCCAAACATAAAAGGGTCGGATTTATAACCCTGCCTTACATGTGGCTTTATCAGTTTCTATTCCAAACAGTATCGCCACTTACAGAAGTATTGTTTATCTTGGGACTGTTAGGCAGTAATCCTTCGGCTTCAATAATAATGTATCTAACCTTCTTTATCATTGACTTTGTTATAACCCTTTATGCCTTCAGTCTTGAAAAAGAAAGTCCAAGACCTTTGCTATGGCTATTTTTACAACGAATCATCTACAGGCAGCTTATGACCTATGTGGTCTACAAGTCACTACTTTCAGCACTAAAAGGAGTAAAGGTTGGTTGGAATAAGCTTAAGAGAAAAGGAAATGTTGAAAATCCGGTTCAGAACCCGGCGCACATAAAACTAAAGGGGCTAAGTGCTTAATCTTAGCCAAAAGCAGCACAAATTTTATGGGAATGGTGAATATTCATCATTCCCGTATTTCTTTTGTAAACTATAGCTATTATCTTAATACATTTATCTTTATTGGAGATCATGAGACCTTACTTCATTTGGACTAAAATCGCCACTCTTTAACT
>JBMOLK010000124.1:0-14494 GCA_049325575.1 Bacillota bacterium
TTAGCGAATTTAAACAGTTATTACAAGATAGAACTATTAAAGATTAAGGAGTGTTAGTATTGGAACAGTTAAGCCTTTTAGATTCGAATAAGGTTAAGAATGTACATTTTATCGGAATTGGCGGAATAAGTATGAGCGGTTTGTCAGAAATACTTATGAATCTTGGTTATAAAGTATCAGGTTCCGACATCAAGTCCTCCAACATCACTTCAAAGCTGGAGAAAAAAGGAATTCAAATATACATCGGTCATAGTGAAAAAAACATAAATAATCCTGATCTAGTAGTATATACTGCGGCGGTTAAGGAAAACAATCCGGAACTTATGAAAGCAAGGAGTCTTGGTATTACCACCGTAGAGAGAGCAACTCTCCTGGGAGAGATAATGAAAAAGTATCCTTTTAGCGTGGCTATTTCGGGGACTCATGGAAAAACCACAACTACTTCCATGGTTTCAATGATAATGCTTGAGTCAGCTGTAGATCCCACCATACATATTGGCGGAGAATTGGACGCTATTGGAGGGAATACAAGGATTGGAGGAAATAAATATTTTATTACCGAAGCCTGTGAATATGTGGAAAGCTTCCTGAAATTCCATCCTTATCTTGCTATTGTGCTTAACATTGAAGCTGATCATCTGGATTATTTTAAGGATCTGGAGCATATAAAAACTGCATTCTTGAAATTTATATCCCTTGTCCCTGATGATGGCTATGTAGTAGCATGTGTTGATGATGAAAATGTCTCTTCCCTGCTTGATAGGGTATCATGTAATAAAATAACATATGGCATCAACTCTAAAGATGCCATGTGGACAGTAGAGGATATAGTCTTTGACAAATCAGGCTGTGCAGCTTTTAATGTTTTAAAAAACAAAGAAAAGGTTTCTTTTATACAGCTTAAGGTCCCCGGCATTCATAATGTAAGTAATTCACTTGCAGCTATTGCTGCCTGTTATACCTTAGGGTGTGATATACCAAGTATAAAGGCCGGACTTGAGAGCTTTACCGGCACACACAGGCGTTTTGAACTAAAAGGAGTAGTAGATGATATCAAGGTTGTGGACGACTATGCACATCACCCTTCGGAAATTAAGGCAACGCTAAAAGCGGCTCGAAACGGTAACTACCCCAAAATATGGTCGGTTTTTCAGCCCCACACCTACACAAGGACAAAGATGTTATTGGATGAATTTTCAGAAGCTTTTAATGATGCGGATACAGTATTAATTGCAGACATTTATTCAGCCCGCGAAATAGATACGGGAGAAATACATTCCAGTACATTGGCGGACAGAATAAAGGAAAAAGGTAAGGATGCCATTTACTTATCAGGATTTGAATCAATAGTTGCATATTTAAAGGAAAACGCCGCTCCGGGTGATCTGATACTTACAATGGGAGCCGGTGACATTTACAAGGTTGGAGAAATGTTTCTAAACGAAAAGGAAATAGCGACCGTAAGCTGATTTCAACTGTTATACCACTATAAACAGCCTTGAGGCTTAGCCTCAAGGCTGTTTATATATCACTACATCAAATGGTCTTCTAAACATTCTGTGCGGGAAAATCTTTTATAATACCCAAAACATATCTTTTAAGAATTGTATAGTCTGTAGAATTGATCAGACGGTCTTTGTTCAGGTCGGCTGCTTTTAAATCATCCTGCGCAGGCAGGTCATCTATTATTCTCAAAAGATACCTCTTCATCAATGTCAGGTCAGTTGAATTAATATTTCCATCCTCATTAAGATCACCCTGGCCTGTTTGTGGAGGTGTGGGAACAAGCGTTGGCACAGGTGTTGGAGAAGGACTTGAAATTGCAAATTTTAAGCTTTCGGCCTGAAACAATATATTCTTCAAACCGGTTGCCGCTTCTATCCCATAAGGGTCA
The DNA here is from genome assembly GCA_049325575.1 of Bacillota bacterium. Classification (GTDB taxonomy): domain Bacteria; phylum Bacillota; class Clostridia; order Acetivibrionales; family Acetivibrionaceae; genus JBMOLK01. The sequence continues at coordinate 1,895 of JBMOLK010000124.1, forward strand.
TGTCCTACACCGGGAACCTCCTCATATTCATGGGATATGTTTAGCTGCGTCTGAAGTGTATCCATATTCTTGGTATAAAAATATAAGGGGTCAGTGCTGCCAACTACAAGCCTTATCCTTAGATTGCCTCTAATTCTGTCGGTATTTGTTTTAATCAAGTTACTTGGGTAATCCTCAGTCTGCGGCAAATTTAATGGTGCACCCGATCCCATTGCAACAACACTGCAGAACATATCAGGGTATTTATATGCAAATTTCTGACTTCCCCATCCTCCCATGGAAAAACCTTGTATAGCCCTTCCTTCACGGGTACTGATTGTCCGGTAATTCTTATCTATATATGGAATTAACTCTTTTACTATGTATGATTCAGCATTTAGATTACTAATATAGTTATCCAGGTAAAACGTATCTCTGCCGCCATTTGGGAAAACCATTATAATTGGAGGTACCTGTTTATTTATAATAGCATTGTTAAGGGTGTCGGCCATAAAGGTCAATGAATTTTCATTGCCACCCATATAATTCAGGGTATATATTACCGGATACCTGTCATTACCTGTCTCATAACCTGGAGGAAGATATATATTGTATCCCCATTCCTGATTTCCCATATATGTGCTAAGCATTGTATGGTGAGTTATACCTGCATATACACTTAAGGAACTCCCAATCACCAAGCATAAAAACAATAAAAGTGCAGCAAATCTTTTCATTACCTTTTACCTCCTTACTAATGCAAAAAACCCTCTATGTAATCACAGAGGATTCTCTTAAACCTTTATTTCTTATTCGGGTCAATCATTGCAAACTTTATTTCACCTTCTGCTGCAGCCTGTCCATCCACAGTAGCCAGCACCTTGGCTTTACCCATGCCCATTTTAAATACCAGAAACTCTGCTTCAAGCTTTAGTGTATCTCCCGGAACTACCTGCTTTCTAAACTTCATAGATTCTATACCTGTGAAAACTCCAAGCTTTCCTTTGTTTTCTTCAAGCATAAGACCTGCTACACAAGCAGTCTGTGCCAATGCCTCCACAATCAGAACCCCCGGCATAATAGGATTCCCCGGAAAATGTCCCTGGAAGAAAGGCTCGTTAGCTGTTACATTCTTAATTCCAACTGCTTTCTTTCCAGGTTCCACCTCAAGAATTTTATCAATTAACAAAAACGGATACCTGTGTGGGATAATATTCTGGATATCAATATTTGATAGCATGCTTCATCCTCCCCAAAAAATTATTGGTAATCAATTCATATAGATTAATTCTCTATTATTACCATGGTATTGTCAAGCCCAAAGTTCTAATCTATTGTTACTATTATACCTCCGCCCAACATTCTCTCCCTGCCTTTAAAGGAAGGCTTGTTTACAATCCTGCCATCTACTATCATCTCTGTGGACGCACCACCGTCCAGCATAGCTGCATCCTTAATCCCATAGTCCACCAGGTAATCTGCCAGCTCTTTTGCCGAAAGTCCTGCACTGTAACCTGGCTGGCGTCCATCCACCGTAATAAGCACTACCTTCCCGTCATGCTTTATTCCTACGGCTGTTCTCGGGTCCCGGTTTGTCAAAAGCCCAACCCACTCGTCCCTGTCAACGGCAGCAGGTTTCCCTTTCTTTACAAGCCAGCTGCCGCACTCGTATGCCTGATAGTCAGAACCAAACTCCGGTTCATATGAGACTTTTACAGGATCACCTGCACTAAAAGGGTAAGCTTTAAGATCAAAGGATAGTGGCTCAAAAAAAGTCAGTACCTTGCCGTTCTCAGGTATAATGCAGGCACCATCACCTCTATATATTCTTTTTACCTTATTATCTTCAATAATTACTGAAGTATTGAGTTTATTTGCCCTGTTATCCAAACCGAATTCAGGTGTGTATAAAACAATTTCTCCCGGCTTTCCGCTGCTGTTGATGCTCCCTGCTTTAATCTTATTCGTGCCGTGGGAAATCCATATTCCAGTGTCTATTACTTCTAAAGCTGCTTTCTTTCCATCTACAATAAAAACCGGGTACCTTCCCGTAGATTTTGTAATTAGCTTCCCGTTTATAACTACCATCCCTCCAGGCTCTCCATATTGGTAGAAAAAGCCTGCATTCACTGCTGCGTAGGCATTGCTTCTAGAAGCGATGCTGCTTAATTTCTCAAACCCGTAAACAAGGTCATGTGACAGAACGGGTTTTATCTTTAATCCTTCGGAGCTTAAATCTATTTCCAGTATATTGATTTTTTGCGGTCTTCCGTTAATCTCGGTGCTTAAAGACTTGTGTACTACTGGAAAAGGTGTGCTTTTAGCAGAGCTATCTGTTATATCTACACTCTTCTCAACTGCCAGCTGAACCTTTTCTTCTTTCCAAAACAAAAAGTGCCCTGCATAAATGGCTATGAGGGTCACAATTATTATTAATATAATTATATTAGCTCTTTTATTCCTCATCAACTTGACTGGTGCCTCCATCAGTAATTCCAAAGCCGTTTTTCAGGAATAGGAAAATCATTCCTTACTCTTGATAGCCGGATTTTAAGTGTCTTCCAAGCTGCTTGTAAAGCTCGTCAGCCAGACCGTAGCTTCTATTTTTTGATGCCTCCTCAACCAGCTTTTCATCAAGCAAGCCTTCAAAAATATCTCTTCCCGCATCACTGGGTATTAAATCTGCTTTAGGCACTGTAGCCTTCATCTGTTTGTACACTATACCGAGAAGTATGCCCTCAAACTCCTTGCAAGCCTTCTTAAGCTCTCTTTCATCTTTGTTGTCAAGAGCGTTCTTTAGCCTCTTTTCAAACTCGTTGTTATCAACCTTTGTTCTGGTACTTTGTATTGTATTGTCCACAGATTTATCGTTAATTCTGCTTATATCCATATTATAATCCCTTCCATTACCTTTTTCCATAGGTAAAATTGTGCGGTACGTGAAAAACCCCGAAAATTCTAAATACTAAAAGTTATATAAGAATTTTTTCTCTGACTGCGTTAAACTACCTCTTCAAATTGTTTGCTATACCAAGCATGTCATCTGCTGACTGAATAGCTTTGGAATTAATCTCATATGCCCTTTGAGCAACAATAAGCTTAACCATTTCTTCAACTACCTGTACATTGGATGACTCTAGAAAATACTGCTTTATGTTACTTATAGTACCCAACTCTGCATCAGGTACTGCCTCTCCTGATGCTGCATTTTTTACATATAGATTGCTTCCTATACTTTCAAGGCCATACCTGTTAGGGAATTTTACGATTCCCAGCTTTTGCCCAAGGGGAATGGTTATCCCATTTTCATCCAAATAACTTAGCTCTCCATCAGGTGCAACATTGAGCTTTGATATGTCAAAATCAAGTATTATTTGTGCTCCTGCTTCATCCAGAACCTGATAGCCGTCTGACGTTGTGAGCATGTTTCCATTTTCCGATATACTGATCTTAAAGCTCCCGTCACGGGTGTATACTACATCTCCCTTAGGACCCATCACTGTAAAGAAACCGTCTCCATCTATTGCAAAGTCCAAAGGATTGTCCGTCTTTTCAAGATTTCCTATTTGAAAACTCCTTACGGTAGATACTGCTGCTGTACCGTGTCCCACCTGCAGGTTTACCGGTTTTCCCTCTCCCTCCAGCAAATACGCCCTGTTGAGAGTTTCATAAAGCATATCCTTAAACTCAACTCTCTCCTTTTTATATCCGGTTGTGTTTACGTTTGAAAGATTATTGGATATAACATCTACATTAAGCTGCTGTGCTACCATTCCCGACCCTGCGGTCCAGAGTGCTCTCATCATAGTGTGTCATCCTCCTATCTCACTGTTCCTACCTCATTCACTGCCTTTTCCAGGGCTCCATCCTGGGCCTGTAAGATCTTCTGGTTTGCTTCATATGAGCGCATTATAGTGATCATGTTTATCATTTCATTTACGGCATTTACATTTGACTGCTCCAAATATCCCTGCTTAATAACCCCGCTAAATTCCTGTTCCTGGGTCTCCTCGGTTCTTTCAACCAGATTTGACCCTGTTTTCCTCAATGTCTTTGTATCGGTAAAACTCTTTATCATAAGCTTATCTATTACTTCACCGTTCTGTAGGATTGACCCGTCACTTGATATGTTTAAGTTCTCGGTTTCCAAAGTAATGGGACCGTTTTCTCCCATAACCAGATAACCTTCCTTCGTTACCAACTGACGTTCCGTATTTAGACCAAAAGCGCCGTCTCTGGTATAACTTTGCCTTAAATTTCCGTTATTATCGGGCACGGCTACCGTAAAAAACGCTGTATCTGAACCACTGATTGCCATATCAAGACTGTTATCCGTCTTTATCAGCTGCCCCTGGTGGTAGTAGGTAAATACTTCTCCAACATCATTTCCCAGTTGTACATCCCCAACTTTGCCCGAAGGGTTAAGACTACTTTTGCTATCGTTTATACGACTTATCAAAGCATCAGGAAAACTTTCGAATACAACTGTATCCTTTTTATAACCGTTTGTATTTACATTGGCAAGATTATTGGAGACAATATCCATTTGCTTGCTGTTTGCGGTCATGCTCCAACCTGACGTGTAAAGACCTCGTATCATATTTTTTCTCCTGGAATAACATATTTCACAGTTAAAAATGCTTTCTCATAAAAGTATATCGGAAATAAACAAGATTGGCTTAATAGAAATAAAAGCACACAAAAAGCCGGGTTTTTCCAACCCGGCCGCTCATATCATACAAATCTTACCTGCTGTTTCCCCTGTTTTCTGTTGAGTCACTTTGCTCGATTACCTCTATGTTGTCAAGTGCCTTACCCGTACCCAACGCCACACAGGATATTGCATCATCTGCAACAATTACATTAATTCCAGTCTTTTCCTGTATTAGCTTATCCAGTCCGTATACCAGACTTCCTCCGCCAGTCATAACAATTCCCCTGTCACTTATATCTGCAGCAAGCTCTGGAGGTGTTCTCTCAAGTACCGAGTGTACAGCTTCCACTACGCTTGATATAGGTTCTTCAAGAGCTTCCATAATCTCTGTAGATGAAACAGTGATAGTTTTCGGCAAGCCGGATATCAGATTCCTTCCTCTTATATCCATAGTAACTTCCTGTACCCTTGGATAAACAGTACCTATATTTATCTTTAACTCTTCAGCAGTACGTTCACCAATCATTATATTGTGTTTTTTTCTCATATACCTTACAATGGCTTCATCAAATTTGTCTCCAGCAATCTTTATTGAGGAGCTCACAACAGTACCGCCCAGCGATATAACAGCAATATCGGTAGTGCCTCCGCCAATATCTATTACCATGCTTCCGCAAGCCTTTGCAATATCTATTCCTGCTCCAATTGCAGCTGCTATAGGTTCCTCGATAAGGTAAGTTTTTCTAGCACCTGCCTGCATGGCTGCTTCCTTTACAGCCCTTTTCTCTACCTCTGTAACCCCACTGGGAACGCACACTATAATCCTTGGTTTGAACAGTTTGAGCACCTTATTACCACAAACTTTATTGATAAAATGTTTGAGCATTCTCTCGGTTATGTCATAATCCGAGATAACTCCTTCCCTTAAAGGCCTTATGGCAACAATATTTCCCGGGGTCCTTCCCAGCATCCGCCTGGCTTCCTCTCCTACAGCAAGAAGCTTATTGGAATTCTTATCTATAGCCACCACAGATGGTTCACGCAGAACTATACCTTTTCCTTTTATATAGACTAATACTGTTGCTGTTCCAAGATCTATACCTATATCCTGCCCAAGCCCTAACAAAGTGCATCTCCCTTTCGAAAAGCTTTTATAGAAATGAAAATAAAATTATTCATATTAATATTATCACATTATTTTAATATTGCAACATTTTTTGTAACATATAAGAAAAAAGATAAAAGCCGGTTTCCCGACTTTTTAAGCGTTTAACTCCATACTTCCTTTATATTTGGCTTTTGTTGCCAATCCCCCTCTTATGTGTCTTTCTGCTTTATTCTGATCTAATACTGTTTTAGCTTCTTCAGCCAAGGCAGAGTTAATCTGGACTAATCTTTCGGTAACATCCTTATGTACAGTACTCTTGCTAATCCCGAATTTTTTGGCTGCGGCCCTCACAGTTGCCTTATTCTCAATTATGAAGTTGGCAAGCTCCACAGCTCTCTCTTCTATGTATCCTTTCAATGACATGCCCCCCTTACAGTTAATACTCTATTAATAATTCAACCAAGCTAAAACATAACTTTTATCTATTACCGTAGACCTGTGACCCGGCAAGGAGACTTGGTCATAGCTAGGCCTGTATAACAGGTAATCTTGTATATCTTCTGCTTCGGATATAGTTTATATAGATATCTCATGCTAAAGCAAAAACACATATTTACTTTTGCAACCAAATATCCATATCTAAATACTTTAATTTCTACAGTAATATATATGCCGTTTGGAATGTACTTATGATTGGTGAATTTCTAAAATGCTTCATTTTAAAACCAAATACTTCGGGTATTAAGCCTTGCTTGTTTTTAGTGCTTTGGCACAGCTTCAAGCTGCTCAAATAAAAAAGGAAGTTGAGTTCTTTATCAACTTCCTTTTTTATATATTATATATACCAGATATATTAATCTTTTTTATTGTTTAAAGCCGATTTCGGAAGGTAGTCTCCAGGGTCTTGCGGCTCATTGTTTTTCAGTACTTCAAAATGAAGGTGTGCTGGTTCTGCTGATTCAAAGCTTGCAGTATTTCCAACGCTGCCTATTACCTCGCCCTGCTTTACTTTCTGATTTGGAGTCACCATATCTCCGCTTGCGAGATTAGCATACACCGTCTTGATTCCGTTTGAATGTTCTACAACTATCATAACCCCTAGTCTGGGATCATTTTTGATCTCGGTTACAACACCGTCTGCAACAACCTTGACCGGTGTGCCCCTATCTGCCCTTAAATCTACTCCGCTGTGTGCCCGCCACTCATCCAGCGTTTTTGAATACACCAGTTTATCATCTGCATATTCAAACGATATTTCTCCAAAGACAGGCATTATAAACTTTTGACTCTTGCCGGTGTCTGAAGATTTTGCACCACTGCTTTTGGATACATTGGCACTGGTAGTCTTACTATCCTTGGAAGTCCCTTCCTTGCTTTGTCCTTTTGGAGCATCTGTCTTTTTAGGTTCTGCTGTAGGCTTTGGACTTTCAACTGCCGCAGAAGGCTTCCCGGTTGCTGTACCTGTTTTTGCTGCAGCCTTCGCTGCACTTTCAACGTCAGATTCTTCCGGTGGCAGATAAGCACTGCTGCTGTCCTCACCCGATATATTACCTGCCATATCAGGCGAAATTATATCCTCTCCGCTATAACTATTGGAGGATGTTATATTGTTTGTAGCTAATAGAGCAGCAGTCACACCTATAATAGTTATACATAGTGCCAAAACAATATAGAATCCCTTTTTATCAAGAAAATCCAACAATTTTTTTTGTGAAACATTCTTATCTGGAAACAATTTTTTAAAATTCACTTTTTCCACCTCCATATATTATTGTTTCCGCCTATGGGAACAATATACATAAAGGTGAAAAAATATTTGGTTCTGTCAGTTACCCAGTATAACTTCCATATTTTCTACGGTATCAAGGGATACCCCCTTGTAATAGTGCTTTATAATTTCCTCAAATGTACCACCGCTTTTTGCAAGGTAATTTGCCCCCCACTGGCTCATACCTACACCATGTCCGTATCCTATGGTAGTTATCTTAAGTCCGCCTGACTCACCTTTTTCTATATTGAAATTGGTTGACCTCAAGTTTAAGAGTCTTCTAAAATCAGTACCTTTTAAGGTGACATTTCCTACTCTCATGGTTTTTACCCTGTCACTTTCGGTCCGCTCCAATATCTTGACCTCATCCATGAGTTTATTTCTATCAATCTTTATATCAGGATGTTCTTTCTTTATAGCATTAATAAAGTCATCTTCCTTAAAGGATGTTACTACTTTGTATCCTGTACTTGCTTCCTCTCCCTCACTTTTTACGCTTTTAAGATAAGGCACCTCTACCCCGGCCCATACATCTTCCGCATTCTCCGTAGTACCGCCGCTGTTTGCATGAAATACCGGATTCACAATATTTTTATCATACACAACAATTATTCCTTCTGTCTCCTTTACAGCTTTCTCAATTTTATTCCATTTATCCCCGGCAGTAAAGCCTCCCCATTTTAAAAGAGCCTCTTCCTTACTGGTCCATGCCTGGCAGTGTGCAGAATCGGTACACATATCCGCTCCCTTATGTATATCATCCTTTGGAGTGTAGATTTTTCTTACTCTCCCATAGGCATACGTTCTTGCAGCAACCGCCTGGGCTTTTAGTGCCTCCAGTTCAAACTCTGCCGGCATCTCCGCGGCTACCACACCTGTCAGGTATTCTTCCAAAAGCATTTCTTTTACCGTATCTTCGGATTTTATATATACCTTAATCTTTATACTTTCTTTTTCCTCCGGAACAACAATATCTTCAATAACCGTACTGCAGCCCCTGACAATGATTAGAGGCAGTATTACTATTATTAGAGTCATCAGTAAAACATAGAAAATAATCTTTTTCATTATTTATCCCTTTTCCTTAATTTAGCCTAGGTATTTGACAGCTTGTAACACTTTCCAATATTAATAAATATGTTTGTACATACCCGGTTATTCTTTTTATAGGAAAAGAGAAAATTTTATGATGTTTGTTAAGATTCTTTAAAATTAATTAAGGGAATGCAGACAGTCTGCACTCCCTTAATTATGTACCTGCTTCTTTATTACTAGACATCATTACTGGTCATCTTCAACTCTTTGAATATCTGCCCCAAGTGCTTTTAGCTTTTCATCTATCCTTACATATCCTCTTTCAATATGTTCTATGTCAGTAATTTCGGTATTGCCTTCTGCGATTAGGCCTGCCAGTACCAAAGCTGCTCCCGCTCTTAAGTCTGTTGCTCTTACCTTTGCGCCGGTAAGTCTCGGCTTACCCTCTATTATTGCGCTTCTTCCTTCTATTTTGACGTTGGCACCCATTCTTTTAAGCTCAGCCAGATGCATAAACCTGTTTTCAAAGATAGTCTCAATAACCATGCTGGTTCCTTCCGCCTTTGTCATAAGAGCAGTCATTTGCGCCTGCATATCGGTTGGAAAACCGGGATATGGGTGAGTCTTAATATCGATAGGTTTTATGATATCGGTTGCCTTAACATGTATACTTGACAGTTCTTCAGAAACTTCTATGCCGGCTTCTCTTAGCTTTGCCGTAATAGGCTTGACATGGTCAGCTACAATATTTTCGATGACAACATCCCCACCTGTGATTGCAGCAGCCACCATAAAGGTTCCTGCCTCAATTCTATCCGGAATTACTGCGTGGTTTGTTCCGCTAAGGCTGTGTACACCGTTAATTTTTATAGTATCAGTCCCTGCACCTTTTACGTCTGCTCCCATAGATGTCAGGTATGTTGCAAGATCAACAATTTCCGGTTCAATAGCAGCATTTTCAATAATAGTCTGACCTTCTGCCAGTGCAGCTGCCATCATTATATTTTCAGTAGCTCCAACACTCGGGAAGTCCAAATATATCTTGCTTCCCTTTAGTCTTCCATCCACCCTTGCTTCTATATAACCATGCCCTTGATTAATTTCCGCTCCCATTGCAGCAAAGCCTTTTAAGTGAAGGTCTACAGGCCTTGACCCTATAGCACAGCCGCCTGGAAGAGATATTTTTGCTACACCCGTTCTGGCCAAAAGCGGTCCCATAACGAGAATGGACGCTCTCATCTTGTTTACCAGTTCATACGGAGCCGTAGTGTTTGTTATATCGCTTGAACTGATACGAAGCTTTGTTTTAGTATCTGAAAATTCAACTTTTACTCCAAAGGATTCTAAAAGATCACACATTATTTTTACATCGGACAGGAAAGGAATTTCCTCAAGAATACTCTCTTTATCACCTAAAATAGATGCTGCAATAATAGGCAGCACAGAATTCTTGGCACCGCTTATTCTAACTCTTCCATTTAAAGGCCTTGCTTCAGATACAATTAATTTGGGCACGTTAATTCTTCCTTTCGTTTATTTTGGTGTTTTTGTCTTTTGTATAAACTTAATCGGCTTTAATCTAGTACTCAACTGTTATCACAGGTGTCGCAAGCCATATGTAAGTTTTGTTCTCATAAGAATTATATCTTATTGCCAGATTCATGTTAACCTTTTTCCCGTCTACACTTATAGTGTTATCAATTATAGGGGAATAGGCTGAAACACTAATCAAATTCCTGTCTGTAATTCCGTTAATCTTTTTTGCCCTTGCATTATTAAATATCTGTTTACTTGCTTTATTCAAAGCATCATAGTCAAGCTTTCCACTAAAATACCCAGTTATGCAAGTATTAATTTTAGGCTTAATATCATATTTTTCAAATACACCAAGCAAAGTCTCTGCTGTTTTCTCAAGCCTTAACTCCGGTGACTCTACGGTAACACTTGCTGTGATATATGATTGCTTAAGTTTACCCTGTTCTCTGCTTAATTGTGCACAGATATTTATTACATCGCTTTCATAAGAAGAACCTATTATTTCTATCTTATCAATTGAGTCATTGCTGATAAGTCTTCTTGAATACAAATCGTTTTTGACAATTCCCATCTCTTCGGCAAACTTATCCGCCAGTTTTGCTAAATCATCAAAACTTCCATATTCTTTCCCAACTTCGCCCCACAAGTAAGTTTCACTGCTTAGAAGCTCTGCCCCCGATGCCTTAAATGCTTTTTGCAAAGTTTCCAACGAAGACCCTTCTCTATAATATAGCCTTATATACCCTATTGTAAATAGTATTATTAACAATATGAAAAAATAGGAGTATTTTACTAGTTTTTTTTGCATATATATCCCCCTTCTAAAAGCATTAGCTGTGACATAAAGACAGTTATAATAGAATTATTGCCTTTTAGTTAATGGGATATACATCCAATATTTTTTAAGGGTTTCTTCATCTTCCTAATATAGCGGGAAATAAATCTAGAAGTAATATTATATTACTGTAGAGAACTGTTCTTCATCAAACCACCTCCTAATAAATTGCGGCATTGTATTTAAAACTTAGCTAAAAAGTTATACAAAATTCTAACTGCATGGATCTGTTTTAAAGCGTCAGGAGATGTACCAATTTATTAATATGTGGAAAGTGCCCTGCTTATCATCATGGCACAGTTTGCTCTATTTATGTAGCTCTCTTCGTTAAAGTCTGAATAAATACTGTCCTTTACTGTCAAAATTCCTACGTCAAACATTTTTTTCACTGAAATGCTATACCACTTACCCTGACTTACTTTTGAGTAAATGCCGTTTCTTGAAGTTTTAAAATTAAATGCCCTTGAAACAACCGAACTAACTTCAGCCAGGGTTATAGGCCTGTCAGGCTTAATAGTTTTATCAGCATAACCCGATATCAAGCCATGCTTTGATGCAAGCAGTATTATATCTTTTGCCCAATGCCCCTCAATATCGGTAAACCCTGCAGTATTTTCTGCCTTGCCGTACAGTTTTAGAGCTTTTACCATAAGGACCATAAATTCTGCCCTGGTAATCTGACTATATGGCCTAAAGGTACCATCCGGCATACCGTTAACAATTCCTGCATCGTGAAGGTGGATTATATAATCTTGTGCCTCAATTGAATTTATATCGTTAAAAGGTAAAAACTCTTTGTTATTAATATCTGTCATCCTAATTCTTATGGGAGGCACAGCCCCCCTTAGGTCAAAGTCCATTTGCGCCGTGTGGGGAAAGCCGTCCTTGACTTCATAACCTATATGTAATGTTTTACCATTAACAAGATAATAATGCGTTATGCTAATACCCCTTTTCTCACTACCATCGCTCCATCTTAGACTGATCCTTATTTTATTTTCATCTATTGGTCTAGTCTCATATACCAATCCATGAGCACTGGCTAACTGAATATTAAAAAGAATAAAAAGCACTAAACTTATTATGTACACTTTTACTTTATTTATATTCATTATTATACACCCCAAATCCTTCTTTTTAAGGACAAATTCTTAAATTTTGTATTTCAGATAATTATTCCAATTCACCGATATATACCATAAGTTTTTCCAACAACGCTGCTACTTCCCCTCTTTTTATGGGGTCGCTTACCGAAGCAGGTCTTCCATTGTCCTTAATTACTGTCATACCGTTTTGCGCAATAAACCTTGATTTGCTTTGAGAGTCCAAAGTACGCCCTGTTTTTATCTCAAACACCCTTACCAGCATGGAATATGCCTTACCTACCGTACAATTGCTGCTGCCGGTACTTACATCAGCATAGCTTATGATTCCGGCTTTTGCAGCCTCGTTCATGAAATCTCTTCCATAGTTATAATCCAATATATCCAGCATAAGCTTAACCGTATCTCCCAACTTAGCATACATGTCCGGCTCGAAAAGTCTTCCCGGAACGCTTTTAAGCTCATGTACCGATGCAACATTATTTATAACTGTCTCGTATCTATGATAATAAATGTCGTCAAAATAGTCATTTCCTAATTCTGCTACAGCCATATCGCCTGTTTTTAACGTCTCGAAAGCAA
>JBMOLK010000125.1:0-14460 GCA_049325575.1 Bacillota bacterium
CGAAGATGATTATGTAAAGAAATTTTGTTGGGACTTTCGTCATTCTAAGGATTTCGCTGAAAATCTTTACATAACGGAAGTCTTAACATAACCGGTTTTACGTTAATCTTTACGTAACAAGGGGAAAGCCGACCTCATATAAATACTGCTCAATTATATTCCTTTACAAGGAGGGCCCTCACATAGCCTCTGTCTTTTGTTGTTGAGTCTATGTAAAAGCCTCTTCCGTAGTAGAAGCGTACAAGATCTCTATATTTGGAGGCTGTGTGAAGGCTTACCTTTTTTACACCCCTGGATATAAGAAGCTTATCCACAAGGTTCATCAAGGCTTTTCCTATACCGATATTATGAAACTTGAGGCTTACTCCGAATCTGCTAATGTAGGCAGTATTATCGGGTAAAATATGTACTCTTATTGTACCAACAGGTGTATCGTCAATAAATGCTACAAATACATCCTTGGTTTCTATATCTTTTCTTATATCATCCAAAGACTCATCCAAGGCTTCCATGGAACCCGTAAGCCCTGCGTCTTCCATATACTTTTTGAAGGCTTCCGTTGTAATTCTTTGTATTGCTTCTGCATCATCCGGTACAGCCCTTCTTATAACAAAAGAATAATTCATTTTAATTCACCACTTAGCCTAAATATTATCCCATTAATAGAGCCATTATTGCTTTTTGGACATGAAGCCTGTTTTCAGCCTCATCAAAGATGGCTGATTGAGGACCGTCAATTACATCTTCGGTAACTTCATAACCCCTATATGCCGGAAGACAGTGGAGGAAAATAGCATCATCCTTAGCCTTGGAGAAAAGTTCACCGTTTACCTGATATGGCATGAATATTTTTAGTCTTGACTCTTTTTCTGACTCCTGGCCCATGCTTACCCATGTATCCGTATAGATAACATCTGCACCCTTTACTGCTTCTACCGGATCTTCCGTCAATATTATCTTTGATCCTGAGGCTTTTGCATCTTCCTGTGCTTCCGATACTATCTGACTGTCGCACCAATAGCCCTTCGGAGCAGCTACTGCTATATCCATACCCACCTTTGCACATCCATGAAGGAGGGAATTGGCTACATTGTTACCGTCTCCCACGTATGCAAGCTTAAGGCCTTTCAGTTTGCCCTTGTGCTCATAAACCGTAAAAAGATCGGCAAGAATCTGACAGGGGTGTACTAAATCGGTAAGACCGTTTATAACCGGTATAGAGCCGTATTTAGCCAGTTCTTCAACATCACTTTGCTTGAATGTTCTTATCATTATTCCATCCATATATCTTGAAAGCACCTGTGCAGTATCGTATATGGTTTCCCCGCGTCCAAGCTGTATGTCATTAGAGCTTAGGAACAAAGGATATCCACCTAACTGATACATTCCAACTTCGAAAGAAACCCTGGTTCTTGTAGATGACTTTGTGAAAATCATACCAAGGGTTTTTCCCTTTAGCAAATGGTGCTGTATTCCTTCTTTTAACTGGTTTTTAAGTTTTTCGGATAGTTTCAGTATATCTTCTATTTCACCCGGTGTCAGGTCATGAAGACTTAATAAATGCTTCATAAAATACATACCTCCCTAAAAATCTATTTTGAATACTCATCAAGTGAATGGATTTCGGTATCCTTCCCTGAAATCATGTGTTCAAGAATGCTAAGGACTGCTTTGGTTGTATCAAGAGAAGTAATACACGGAATATTATATTCTATTGATGTTCTTCTTAGCATAAATCCAAGCGTTGCAGGTATTTTACCTCTGGTTGGCGTATTGATTACCAGTGAGATATTATCGTTTTTAATATAGTTTATTACCTGGTCGCCAGGCACAAACTCTACTTCTATCCCTACACCTGAAAGATATGCATAAGTATCTTCGGTAGCCATAAGCCTAAATCCCAGCTCTAAAAGAGACTGTGCAATTTCAATACACTCTTTTTTATCCCTGTCTGCTACCGACAAAAGTACATTTCCACCTGAAGGAATCTTTAGGCCGGAGGCAAGAAGTGCCTTATATAGTGCACTGTGATAGTCTCTGGATACTCCCATTACCTCACCGGTAGACTTCATTTCAGGTCCCAGAAAGGTATCAACTATAGTCAGCTTGGAAAAGGAGAATACCGGTGCCTTTACGGCAATATACTCCGACTCCCTGTAGAGGCCGGGTTCATAGCCCAGGTCCTTTAACTTATGCCCCATTATTAGCTTTGTAGCTACATCAACCATAGGTATGCCTGTTACCTTGCTTATTACAGGAATGGTCCGGCTCGCACGTGGGTTTACTTCTATTACGTATACCCTGTTCTCGCGATCCATAACAAACTGTATGTTAAATAGTCCCACTATTTTTAACGATTTGGCAAGCTTTAGTGTATAGTCAACGATTATCTTTTTTGTTCCTTCATCAAGTGTTTGCGGAGGATATATTGATATGCTGTCTCCCGAATGGACACCTGCCCTTTCAACATGCTCCATAATACCCGGAATTAGCACATCCGTCCCATCGCATATTCCGTCAACTTCTATTTCCTTACCGTCAATATATTTGTCTATAAGGACAGGATGCTTTGTTGAGATATCTACAGCCAGCTTCATGTACTCTTCAAGGGTTGCATCGTTATAGACTACTTCCATAGCCCTGCCGCCAAGCACGTATGAGGGCCTCACCAGCACAGGGTATCCTATACGTTTCGCTATTGCCATAGCCTGGTCATATGAGAAGGCCGTGCTGCCTTCAGGTATAGGAATATTAAGCTCTTCCAAAAGCTTAAGGAACTTATCCCTGTCCTCTGCTATATCTATGCTTTCAACAGAGGTGCCAAGAATATTTACGCCTTCTTTAGCAAGGGGAGCTGCCAGATTGATAGCTGTCTGACCGCCAAATTGGACTATTACTCCAACAGGCTTTTCCTTTTCAATTATATCAAGGACGCACTCCTTGGTGAGAGGTTCAAAGTACAGCTTATCTGAAGTATCAAAGTCGGTACTTACCGTCTCCGGGTTATTGTTTATTATTATTGATTCAATGCCAAGTTCCTTAAGTGTATTGACAGAATGAACACTGCAGTAGTCAAACTCAATACCCTGACCTATTCTTATGGGACCTGAACCGATTACCACTACTTTTTTATTGTCCGATACCATTACCTCATCCTTTTCTTCATAGGTTGAGTAGTAATACGGTGTTACAGCTTCAAACTCACCTGCACAGGTATCAACAATTTTATATACCGGATGAACTGGGTATTTATTTCTAAGCTCTAAAACAGTCTCCAGAGGAACATTTACAAGATTTGCGATGTACGAATCACCAAAGCCTATCTTTTTAGCCCTGGAGTATAGATCATAGTCAAGCCAGGCAATCCCCGAGTTCTTGATTTCCTCTGCCATCTTAACGATCTTCTCCAGCTTTTTTACAAAGAATATATCTATTTTTGTTATATCGCAGATTTCTTCAGGAGACACACCTTTTTGGAGTGCCTTGCAAATGGCAAATATTCTTTCATCCTTCGCTGCCCTTATGAATTCTAGGAGCTCCTCTTTTGATTTGTTGTCAAAAAGGCTTAATCCCAGCTGATAGTTAAGCTTTATATCAAGAGAGTCTATTGCTTTTAGAAGGGACTCCTCAAAGGTCCTTCCTATAGCCATTACTTCTCCCGTTGCCTTCATTTGTGTACCCAATGATCTGTCTGCAGTAGTAAATTTGTCAAAAGGCCAGCGGGGAACTTTTGTAACTACATAGTCCAAAGAGGGCTCAAAGCAGGCATAAGTATTTTTTGTTACAGGGTTTTTTATCTCATCAAGGTTAAGTCCCACGGCAATTTTTGCAGCTGCCCTGGCTATAGGGTATCCTGTAGCTTTAGACGCAAGAGCACTGGAACGGCTAACCCTTGGATTCACCTCTATAACAACATATTCAAAGCTATAGGGGTTAAGAGCAAACTGTATGTTACAGCCTCCTTTAATATTAAGCGCACGGATAATCTTAATTGAAGCGGTTCTTAGCATCTGGTACTCAATATCCGAAAGTGTCTGGCTTGGAGCAACTACAATACTGTCACCTGTATGTACGCCTACAGGATCGAAGTTTTCCATATTACATATAATTATACAGTTGTCCGCCCCGTCCCTCATTACCTCGTATTCAATTTCCTTCCAGCCTGCAACGCTTTGCTCAAGAAGTACCTGGTTTATCATACTAAGCTTGAGACCTTTACCGCAAATATATTTGAATTCTTCCATATTGTTGGCAATACCGCCACCGGTACCACCCAAAGTATAAGCCGGACGGATAATGATTGGAAAGCCTATTTCTTCTACGAATTTAACAGCATCATCCAGGGTAGTTACAATGGTGCTAAGAGGTACTTTTTCACCTATTTCCTGCATGGTGTTTTTAAAAAGCTCCCTGTCCTCTGCCTTTTTTATAGACTCGAGAGATGTCCCCAAAAGCTCGATACCCATTTCTTCAAGGATGCCGTCATGTGCAAGCTCAACAGCCATATTAAGGCCTGTTTGCCCCCCGAGAGATGCGAGAATTCCATCAGGTTTTTCCTTTTTAATTATTTTCTTTACAAAATCGAGAGTAATAGGTTCTATATAAACCCTATCTGCTGATTCAGTATCTGTCATTATGGTTGCAGGGTTGCTGTTAACCAGAACAACTTCGATTCCTTCTTCTCTCAAAGACCTGCATGCCTGTGTTCCGGAATAGTCAAACTCTGCTGCCTGACCTATTATTATAGGGCCCGAACCTATAACCAGCACTTTTTTTATTTTATCTATTTTTGGCATTTTGACCCCCACTTGTTTTCAAATATTTATTCATTATTGTCCATCAGTTTTATAAAGTCGTCAAAAATATACGCAGAATCTTCAGGACCTGGAGCAGCTTCAGGATGGTACTGAACGCTTAAAAGAGGATAATGTTTGTGCCGGAAGCCTTCTACCGTGTTATCATTAACATTCATATGGGTAATAACTATATCGCTGCTAAAGTCCTTTTCCAAGGCATAGTTATGATTTTGCGATGTTATATAGCACTTTCCTGTTATATAATCCTTGACAGGATGATTGCCTCCATGGTGTCCGAATTTGAGCTTGTAGGTTTTACCTCCCAATGCCAGACCCAGAAGCTGATGGCCAAGGCATATGCCTAAGATAGGCTTCTTCCCGATGAGCTCCTGCACCGTAGTCTTAATAAAAGGCAAATCTGCCGGGTCACCAGGGCCGTTGGACAGAAGTATGCCGTCGGGATTATAGCTCATAACCTCTTTGGCGGAGGATGAAGCTGGAAGAATGTATATATCGCAGTTCCTTTTTTCCAGTGATCTTATTATGTTGTATTTCACACCGAAATCCAGTACTACAACTCTTTTTCCTCTACCCAGCTTGTGAACGGGCGTTTTTGTAGTAACTTCCATTACCAGGTTTCTCTTATCCTTTTTCTTTTTCATAAGCTTCTCAAGTAGAATATCTATATTTCCGCTCTCGGTTGAAATTATTCCGTACATGCTGCCGAAATTACGTATATGTTGGGTCAGGGCCCTGGTATCAATACCTTTAATTCCTACGATATTATTCTTCTTAAAATACTCGTCAGGTGTTGTTTCAAAACGCCAGTTACTGGGGGTATCTGAAAGTTCCTTGACGATAAAACCCTGTACATGGGTTTTGTATGATTCATTATCGTACTGATTGAAGCCGTAGTTTCCTATTAACGGATATGTCATTGTTACTATCTGACCGTTGTAGGATGGATCGGTAGAGATTTCCTGATATCCTGTCATACATGTATTAAAAACAATTTCGCCTGTTGTTTCACCGGCTTTGCCAAAGGCCTCACCGGAGAAATAGGTTCCGTCTTCCAAAACTAAAACAGATTTCATATCTATGGCTCCTTAATATTAATATTCTGACAAAACACTGTCCAATACATCTACCAAACCGTCAATATCTTCTTTTTTAACAATCAGAGGCGGTAACATTCTTAGGATATTCTTACCTACATTACCAACCAGATAGCCTTTATTAAAGCACTTGTTTTTTATCTCCACTGCTTCGTCTATTGAAAACTGCATACCTATCATGAGGCCCTTTCCTCTTACTTCTTTCACAAAACTGTATTTTTCAGCCAGGACAGTGAGCTTCTCAATGAAGTACTGGCCCATTTTTTCAGAGTTTTCAACCAACTTTTCTTGAAGGAGTATATTCATAACAGCCAGGCCTGCTGCACATGCCAGAGGATTTCCTCCAAAGGTGGAGCCATGGTCTCCAGGCTCGAAGGCACTTGCAACATGGTCTTTAGCACAAAGTGCACCTATAGGGAATCCTCCTCCCAAAGCCTTTGCCAGTGTGAATATATCCGGTTCTACACCAAAGTGTTCATAAGCGAACAACTTGCCGGTTCTTCCCAGACCGCTTTGAACTTCATCAAATATGAGGAAAATACCCTTTTCATCACAAAGTTTTCTGACACCCTTCATGTATTCGACTGTCATAAGGTTTACTCCGCTTTCTCCCTGGATAGGTTCTATCATTATGGCACATGTTGACCCGTTAATTGCGTTTTCAAGGGCTTCAAGATCATTTATAGGCACTTTCAGGAAGCTTGGGGTGAGGGGAGAATAGGGTTTTTGATACTTATCCTGTCCTGTTGCGGCAATAGTTGCCAGTGTCCTTCCGTGGAAGGATTTTTCAAGGGTAATTATTTCAAATTTTTCAGGCATACCTTTCTTCTTAAAGTAGATCCTTGCAAGTTTTATGGCCCCTTCGTTTGCTTCCGCTCCACTATTTGCGAAGAAAACCTTATCCGCGCAGGAATTTTCAACCAGTATTTTCGCAAGCTTAGCCTGGGCCTCTATGTAATAGAGGTTTGAACAGTGAATGAATTTTTCTGCCTGCTCTTTTATAGCATTCACAAGCTTGGGATGTGAGTGCCCCACAGCGCTTACCGCTATACCGGCAAGAAAGTCATAATATTTATTGCCCTCTATGTCCCAAAGGTTGATGCCTTTTCCATAATCAAAGCATACAGGGGTTCTATCTCCAAATGTATTCATAAAATACTTTTTATCCAGATCCATTATTTCATTAAGTTTCATAGCCAAAACCTCCATATGAAAAATATTATTTATAATTATACATAAAAATGTATAAAAATGCAACAGTGAATGTATATGTTGTTGTAATATTTCTAAGTACGATTATGAAGAGCCAGGGTACAAATAAACAAAACAATACAAAAAAGTAAAAATATTACACGTATAGGCGAAAATAAAATGCATCAAAAAGTGGTTACAGACAAATAAATTACAGGTGTTTTTTGATGCAATTGACAAACTCTTCGCGAAGTCTTATTTTTTCATCTTCTAGAGAGCTAAAGAAGCTTGAAAGTATATTGTTGCTTTCTTCCGACATTTCAGTATACTGCATGCCGTAATCAATAAAACTATTCTGTGGAATTTTTCTGGTTATTCTGCCTTTGGCAATTATAATTTTCTTATTTGGAAGATAAATAGACAATTCCAGCTGCTTTTCACCGGGTTCAAAATGGTCTCTTGAATAGAAGGCCATTCCCACAAGGCTGACATTATGTATTATGGCAAAATACTCTTTTTGAAGGTCTGACGTTTTTATTGTTGAGGCAAGATAAACATCATGTCTTGGAAAAACTCTTGAATTTTTCAGCTCCCTGACACTGGATATATTTATTGTAATGTAGCTTGGGAACTCAGGACTGATTTTAACTATTTCACCTTCAAACAGAAGCTCTGTCTGCTCGCTGGAGTACTTTATGAAGATAGACTGGCCAATCATTATTACATTTTCAAGATAAGCATTTAAAAGAGCAACAGACACAGAATGACTATCTGCTGCATAAACAATGTTTTGGAGCCAGACATTACTGGAAGAAAGCTTTGTATTAATAATCATGCCTTCTTTAAGTACTGTTGATATCAAGTCTTTTCCCAAACAGACCAATCCTCCCGGTATTATGGTGATTTAGCCGAAAAAATCTGGATTTTTATATTTTATTCTGTATATTTATCTAAAATCCTTCAAAAAATCACAAAAAATATATTACATTTACAATTTTACAGCTTTTCATTACTGTGGTAAAGAATTTTTTCTTTCATAAGCATAGTTCCTATCCCTTTATTGGTAAATATCTCTAAGAGCAGGCAGTGTGGTATTCTTCCATCAATAATATGTGTTCTTCCTACACCTTTTTCCAAAGCATCTATGCAACCCAGTACTTTGGGAATCATACCGCCGTCAATTACTTTTCTGTCTATCAGGTCAAGGGCCTCACCCGACGTCAGAGCAGTAATTATATCACTGCTGTCTTTACTCATTTTTACTCCTTCAACATCGGTAAGAAGCATTAGTTTTTCAGCTTTAAGAGCAGCAGCTATTTCCCCGGCTACGGTATCTGCATTAATGTTATAGCTTTGACCATCCTTACCTACGCCTATAGGTGCAACAACGGGTATATATTCATCTTTTGCTATCAGCTCAATTAATTTGGAGTTTATTTTTGTTATTTTACCCACATAACCCAGGTCAACTTCGCTGCCATCCACCGTTGTACTGTATTTCTCACACTCAATGAGGTTACCGTCAATTCCACATAAACCTATGGCTTTACCGCCCATCTGATTTAATAAGGATACGATTTCCTTATTGGTTTTGCCTACAAGAACCATCTGGGCCACTTCCATTGTTGCACTGTCGGTAACCCTAAGGCCGTTGATAAACTGGCTCTTGATGCCGAATTTTTCCAGAGCCTTGTTTATATCAGGCCCTCCTCCATGAACAACAATAGGGTTCATTCCAATGTACTTAAGAAGAGTAATATCTTCCATAACAGAGGTTTTTAAGTCCTCATTTATCATTGCATTTCCGCCATATTTTATTACAACGGTTTTACCAAAAAGCTTTTGAATATAAGGGAGAGCTTCTATAAGTATTTCCGCCTTTTTTATTACTGCTTCCATTGACACTTCCAAAGTAATACCTCCAAACATAATATTATTAAGTCAATTCATTTAATAACTTTACAGGTAGAGACCGGGAGCAGTAAGGCCTGTATGCTCAGGAAGTCCACACATTATATTGAGGTCCTGTACAGCCTGGCCTGCAGCTCCTTTTCCCAAATTATCCAAAGCAGACAACACAACAACCCTGTTTAAGCGTTTATCTACCACAAGTCCGATATCGATATAATTGGATCCGGCTACATATTTGGTCTCAGGCAGCTGGCCCTCATCCAATATTCTAACAAAGAATTCATTCTTATAATATTCCTTATACAGTTCAATTAATTCCGATGTTGATCTTTCACAAACCAAATTGGCATATATTGTTGACAGCATTCCTCTCTTCATAGGCACCAGGTGGGGAGTAAATGAAACCATAACATCTTCGTTTGCCAGGAAAGATATCTCCTGTTCAATTTCGGAAGTATGTCTGTGAGTGGATACTTTATATGCTTTAAAATTTTCGGTACACTCAACAAATTGATAAGGCAGTTCGGTGCTCCTTCCAGCTCCTGATACTCCTGAAGCAGCGTCAATAATTATGTTTTTTGTATCTATTAACCTATTCTTTATTAGAGGAGCAATACCTAATACTGAGCACGTAGGATAGCACCCGGGATTTCCGATGATTTTACCGGTTTTAATCTCCTCACGGTGAAGTTCGGGCAAACCATAAACGGAAATATCCAAAAGATGCGGCATACCGTGCTTTGCGTTATACCACTTTTCGTAAGTCTCTACAGACTTGTAACGGAAATCCCCGCTATGGTCAATAACTCTTTTTCCCTTTTCTATAAGCTTAGGTATTACTTCTTTTGATACCCCGTGAGGTAGAGCAGTTATGAAAATATCTGCCTTATCTGCAATCTTATCTATATTAAGCTCGTCACACTCCATGTCAAATACATTTCTAAGGTTTGGATAAACACTGGATATTTGCTGCCCGACAAAACTCTGTGAAACCACAGTAGCTATATTAATATCGGGATGATTTTGAAGAAGTCTTACTATTTCTATTCCTACATAACCTGTAGCTCCTATAATTCCTACATTTATCATTGCCACTGCCTCCTGCAAAAATATTTTAAGTTTTGATTTTATAATTATACATATTTGTGTATAAAAATTCAATATTCATTTTTGAATTTGGATACATATTTTTTTACTGCATCAAATAAGTACATGAAAGCCTTAAAGGGCTTGAATTTCGTGGAGTAGTTGAATATAGGGTTTTATGCAAAGTTACTAAATAGAAAAAAAAAATTTGTTGAAAAGTATACTAGTTGAGGGTTGGCTAACATGTTATATTTATATTGTTATAATATGTGTTTGCAAAATTATTGGGAGGGAACGAAATGGCAAGCGTTAAACTAAAAAATATCTACAAAAGATATCCAGGTGGGGTTACTGCAGTTAATGACTTTAATTTAGATATCGAGGACAAGGAATTCATTATATTGGTTGGACCTTCAGGGTGCGGTAAGACTACTACGCTTAGAATGGTTGCTGGTTTGGAAGAAATTACTGAAGGTGAATTATATATTGGAGACAAACTTGTGAACGATGTCGCACCTAAAGATAGAGATATAGCCATGGTTTTCCAGAACTATGCGTTATATCCTCACATGTCTGTTTTCGATAACATGGCATTCGGTTTAAAGCTTAGAAAGATACCAAAGGAAGAAATTAAGAGAAAAGTTCTTGAAGCGGCAAAAATACTTGATATAGAACATCTTCTTGAAAGAAAGCCCAAGGCTCTGTCAGGGGGTCAAAGACAGAGGGTTGCTCTAGGACGTGCTATAGTTCGTGACCCAAAAGTATTCTTGATGGATGAGCCTTTGTCCAATCTTGATGCAAAACTTAGGGTTCAGATGAGAACCGAAATAAGTAAGCTGCACCTAAGACTCCAGACTACGTTTATCTATGTTACCCATGACCAGACAGAAGCTTTGACAATGGGAACAAGAATCGTTGTTATGAAAGACGGATATATTCAACAGGTTGACACTCCTACAAATCTCTATGAAAGACCATGCAACATGTTTGTGGCAGGATTTATAGGAAGTCCTCAAATGAACTTTGTAAATGCCAAGGTAGAAAAGCGCGGTGAAGAAATTCATATGATATTCGGTAAGGAAGATATAAAGCTTCCTGAAGGTAAGGCTAAGAAGTTGGAAAATAGTGAGTATATAGGAAGAGAAGTAGTCCTGGGTATTCGTCCTGAAGATGTCCATGATGAAGCTGTATATATAGAATCTATGCCTGACAGTCTGGTTTCTGCTAAGGTAGAAGTTGTAGAAATGTTAGGTGCCGAAACGTTCCTATATCTGGTAGTTGATGATGTTGATTTCACTGCAAGGGTTAACCCAAGGTCAAAGGCTAGACCTGGAGATATAGTTAAACTTGCTCTGGATGCTAACAAGATTCACTTGTTTGATAAGGAAACTGAAAAAACTATAATGAACTAAATGAGTCTTCGTAAAAAAAGGGAAAGATTAAATAAATCTTTCCCTTTTTATTTTTTTGTGTATAATAAAATTAGAATGTCTTGAGTATTTATAATATATAAGACATTTTTACAGAGAAAAGCTATAAAATTATAATAGCTATAAAAGCTCATTTGAGATTACCCCTGAAGCAATTGGAAAGCCATATAGAAGTCTTTGCTTTTTCAAACTTGGTTATTAACTGGTGAAGAGGGGTTGAGTTAAAATGTCAATAAAGCTATATCAAAATCTTATTAATCAGGTTAAAGATGTTATTGATTCTGAAATTGGCCTTATGGATGACACGGGGCTTATTCTTGCATGCTCAAATGAGAAGAAGATAGGTCAAAATAATCCTCTGGCAGTGGAAGTAATGAGATCTAAAGACCATTTTGTAGTACTGGAAGGCCAGTCTTTTCAAAAGGCTTATATAAAAAACAAGCTTGAATTCATTACGTTCATCAACTCGGATGATATAAATAACAGCAGGTATCTTTCGCTTATATCCATTAATGCGGTTAACATGAAAGCATATTATGACGAAAAATATGATAAGATCAACTTTATTAAAGGCATTATAATGGATAATATACTGCCCGGTGATATTACATTAAGGGCAAAAGAGCTGCACCTTGCCAACAACGTAAACAGAATAGTGTTTCTAATTAAGACCGAGAAGACAAAAGATCTTTATACCCATGAGATAATTGAAGGTCTGTTTCCCAGTAAAAATAAGGATTTTGTGATAATACTGGACGATGAGACTACAGTACTTATTAAGGAATTGAAGCCGGACTATGATTATAAGGAAGTAAATAAAACCTCCAACGCAATAATCGACACCTTATCTACTGAATTAATGGTAAAAGCTAAAATAGGCATAGGAACGATTGTTGATAACATTAAGGATATAGGACGTTCCTTTAAGGAAGCACAGATGGCTTTGCTTATTGGAGGAATATTTGAAAACGAGAAACCGGTTGTAAACTATAATAAATTAGGTATCGGGAGACTTATATACCAACTTCCGCCAACGCTGTGCAAGCTTTTTCTTAATGAAGTATTTAGCGAAGGGTCCTTTGAAGCATTAGACTCCGAAACCATGTATACTATTCAGAAATTTTTTGAGAACAACCTTAATGTTAGTGAAACATCGAGGCAGTTGTACGTTCACAGGAATACCCTGGTATATAGGCTGGACAAGATTCAAAAGATTACTGGCCTTGATCTTAGAATGTTTGATGATGCAATAATATTTAAGGTGGCTATGCTGGTGAAAAAGTATCTTGATAGTAATCAGAGAATTGTTTAGCAATTTTTTTCTAGAAATTTTTTAACTCCAATTGCCATATAGTGCATTTTGCGATAAAATAGAGCAAAAAAGAGGATTTGAATAATAAACAGAGAATATATTATGTATACAAGTGCCTGTAAAGAGTCTGTTTTTATGATTAACTGGTACTGGTCAAGGTAGTACAATATTTGTGCATGAAGTCGAAGATTGTAGCAATAAAAAGCACTTGTTGCTGCCTTTGAGGAGGTCAAAGTGATAGAATTTAATTCTGTTTCAAAGAAATATCCAAATGGAACATTAGCTTTAAGTAATATAAATCTTTGCATTAACAAGGGTGAATTCGCTTTCTTTGTAGGACCTAGCGGCTCTGGTAAATCTACAATAATTAAACTTATTCTAAAAGAAGAAGACCCGACTGAAGGGGAAGTCTATGTAAACGGATATGAAATTTCTTCCTTAAAGAGGAAGGAAGTGCCATACTTAAGAAGAAGTATCGGTATAGTTTTTCAAGATTTTAGATTACTCCCCAATAAGACAGTTTATGAAAATGTTGAATTTGCAATGCAGATTACCGAAGCGCTGCCAAAAGAAATCAGAAGGCAGGTTCCCATGTCCCTCGCCCTCGTTGGATTAAGTAAAAAAGCAAATGTCTATCCCAGTCAACTTTCAGGAGGAGAACAGCAGAGGGTTGCTTTGGCAAGAGCTCTGGTTAACAACCCTTCTTTGCTGATTGCCGATGAACCCACAGGAAATCTTGACCCGGAGACGTCATGGGAGATAATGAAGCTTCTGTCTGAAGTGAACTATAGAGGGACTACCGTAATTGTAGCTACACATGAAAAAGGTATAGTAAATACTATGAAAAAAAGAGTAATTGCTATTGATAAAGGTCAGATTGTACGTGACCAAGAGAAAGGACAGTACGAAAATGAAGTTAAGGACAACCAAATATGTAGTTAAAGAAGGTTTTATCAATACTTATAGGAATATACTTATGTCTCTTGCTTCAGTAGGTGTTGTCACAGCATCCCTTATTATATTTGGTTTTTTTTGGGTCATTACGGTTAATGTGAACTATAACACCCAGGTTTTGAGGGAGCAGCCTGAAATGCAGGTGTTCTGTGATCCGGAGCTGGATGATAGTCAGGTTACAATGGTTGAATTGCTCATAAGGGGCGATAATAGAATAAGGGAATATAAGACAGTTACTAAACAAGAGGCATTTGAGAAGGCAAAGGAAATGCTGGGAGAGGATAAGACAGTCTTAGATGGCCTTGATGAAAGTATACTCCCTGTTTCTTTTGTGATAAAATTAAAAAACTCTTCTGATGCTGAAGCTGTAGTTAAAAAGTTTAGTTCGTTCCCTGGCGTTGATAATGTAAGGTATTCACAAAAGACCATAGACTTTATATATAGGATAGTTCGTAGTATACAGATAGGAAGCAGCTTGCTAATCGTCTTACTTCTTACGATATCGATCTTTATAATATCAAATACTATAAAACTCACAGTTTTTGCCAGAAGAAAAGAGATTAATATAATGAAGTATATAGGGGCAACAGACTGGTTCATCAGGTGGCCGTTTATAGTTGAAGGTATTATAATAGGTTTGATAGGGGCGTTTTTAAGTCTCGGAA
>JBMOLK010000126.1:0-14390 GCA_049325575.1 Bacillota bacterium
TTCAAATCCCAGTTGATATCATTTCTTTGGTATACTTTATAGGTTTGTTGAGTTCCTTTTGGCCTGGTAGCAGTCCACGATACTGGTTTATCTGCAAATACTTTTCTATTACCCCCACCAACTCCCGTTGTACTATCTTTGGAACCCATCTTATCTTTATGCTTCCATTTAGCAAGCAGCCTCCAGGGATTAAAAACCCCATAAAGCCAAACATATTCGTCCTTATATTCAAGTTCAAACCTTTTAAATTTGAACCTGCTCAAGAGTCTATCTATTAAATCTTTTAGCTTTTTAACTCCCTTTGAGAATCCCTTTTGTAAGTTCCTAATAATTAATTTGCCGTTCTGTATGATTATGCTACCGGTTCTGGAAACAAGGTTTACACCTGATTTCAGCAGGCTCTTTATTCCTCTTCCTGCTGCCTGTGTCAGGTTCTTGACTCCCTTTGCAGCAGCCCCGATACCTTGCTTTATGCCTTTTCCAGCTGCCTTGAGTCCTGCTCCCACAGCTTTAAAGCCCAGGTACATTACCAATTCTACCAGTCCCATTGCTATAGCTGTTGCGAGTGCCATTGCTGCAACTGTTGTCTGCCCTATCCAGCCCTGTGAAAGGAAAGCTTCTATATATCCTGCCGCCTTTGCGATGGTGTCCACAATTGATACTACTGCTGCTGCATTCATTATGTTGGTTATAATACTTATGATAGTTGGCAATGCTACTGTTATGGCACCACCTGTCACTATTTGCAGTACTACAATTCCGGCCAGTGCACCCAGTATCCCAAGTAGTAATTTTACCCAGTTGTCTTTAAACCATTTTATTACAAACTCCTTTATCTGGTCAAGGATTTTCCCACCGTTCTGGGTACGCATCTTCACACCGTCTACGAAACTGTTACCTGTCTTTTCTGCTTCCTTGCCTAAATCGAATTCGCACATAATGCTTTCCATAGTATAAGGTTCACTGCTGCCCTGTATATGCCTTACTTCTCCATCTTTCAAGTTCATGTCTTCCATGAGTTCAGGGTTTATCTCACCGGTTTCAACATGGTCAACTTCTATATCATCTTCCGTTAGTTTTTCATTTGCTGTGTTTACAGCTCCTGCTGCTTCTTCAACTGGAATTGCTATGCCATCCTCCTGCCCCAGAGGCTTTGAGATGTCCTGGCCAATCAATTGTTTCCACAGTTCACCTTCTATATGGGAAAAAGATGCTTTAGCCGCTTCAATTAATGATGCAATTCCCTGCATGATTTCGGCAAACTTGCCTGAAATTAGCATACCTATCAGGGTAAATATACCGTTATATAAGGACTGGATTGCTCCAAGGAGCTTGTCCAATGTATTTGCAAGGAAATCAAGTACTTCTGATACACCCTTCTTGAGGAAGTCAGCTGCGTCATTTACCACACTTACAGCCTTATCCACAGCTTTATCTATCAGGCCGCATATTTTCTTTGATATCCCCGGGAATTTGGCAAATACAGCTTTTACTAGCCCTTTAAGGAAAGTTCCCAAGCCTTTTATGATTCCTACTATCAGCTTGCGTCCCAGTTCTATGATTCCTGTTATTGCCGCTTTAGCCAGTTCAAATATGATTTTTACTGCCTTTCGTAGTCCGTCATAAATGAAGTTGATAGCCTTCTTTATTCCTTCTACGAACTTTTCTGCTTTATCTTTAACCCAATTCCATGCTTTCTCATACCATGGTTTATCCTCTTTTTCTTTTTCTTTCTCCTTCTCTTTTTCGTCTGCTTTTTTCTTTGCTGTTTTGTATTCGTTATCTGCATCCTTTTCTGCCTTTACCATCCTATTCTTTACTTCTTTCTCTTTCTCTTCTTTTATATTGCTGATTTCACGTGTCTTTGATTTTGTTTCAGCATCAGCCTGCTGGTCATACTCAGCTACTGCAACATTGATTTCATCTCTCCACTGGCCCCTTAGGCGGTTCACCTCATCTTTTGCAGCTGCCTGTTCCTTCATCTGCTTGTTTTTCGATTCTGACTTCAGCTGTTTTATCTGTGTGTCCGAATCTGCCCTTGCAGCTGCTGCATCTATATCAAATTTCTCTTTTCCTCTCTGATATTCGTTCTTCTGCTCACCAATCTCATCTTTAAAGCTAGGTCCCAGTGTCTTATTGAGTTGAGCCTCCATATCTACTGGAATGTCCAATTTCTTATTTATTTTACTTATTTTAGGTTCTCTAGCTTTTAAAGGATGTTTAGCTTTAAGGATAGTATGATCCTCTTTCGGAAAGATACTGTTCTCACCGAAGTCTCTATTTATCTGGCTTAGTTCTTCCTGTTTTGCTGCCTGCACGTTCTGGGACGCTTCTGCCTTGAAGGCCTCCATCTGGGACGGGTCTGCTTCTCCTGTCATACTTATTCCAGGAGCACTTGCAGAGTATTCCCGCGCCTCTGCCATTATGTCTTCAGGGTCCGGCTCGTTGCTTGAACCCACATTGAATGCACCGGGCATTCCCTCATAAATCTTTCCCCCAGTCTTCTCACTCTTGAAGCTGGTTATACCTGCATGTTTGGCAGGTTCTGTCCTCTTTTTCGCTTTGCTGTTACCTTTTACCGGACTTAGCCCTGTAGGTGCAGGTATCTGTGGTATAGTCTTTTGAGTCTCTTCCTTTTGCTTATCCATTGCCTCACCAGACATGACTGATGCCTGGGAGTAAGCATTTAACGCCTGTGTAGGCGGAGCATCTACCAGTTGTTCCAATATACTTCCCGGATCTCCCATCTTGATTTTCACTTCAGGTGCTTTTGAAGCCTCTTTTTTAGTTCCACTAACGTCCGTAATACTTCCTATATCAACCAGGTGCGGTGCACTCTGCTTTTCCTTATTTGGAACAGCTGCTGCGGCTTTGGCTTTTTCCAGGTTATCCTGTACAGATTTATTCTTACTGCTTTCATCAGGTTTTGAAACCTGCTTTTGTATGCCCTCTACCTCTATTTGGTGGGCTTTAGGTCTTATTTCCTCTTTGTGCTGTTTAATCCCTTCCTCTGCACTCTTTGATATACCATTTTCCTGTTTTTCTTTCTTCTCCATTTTTGTGTCCTGCTGCAATTCCGTATGTGAAGGAGTCTTTGCACCCATATGCGTCTGTCCCAACTTCTCTAACCTCTGACGCCTTTTACCCTCTTCCATTAGTCCGGCTGTCTGCCTATATCCTATCGCGCTTTGGAGCAGCATGAATTCTTCACGTGTCACGGAGTTTGGATCTGTGAGGACTATCTGTATCATTTTCTTGATTTCTGTGGTCCTCACAGCAGGGTTCTTCACAGCAGATGTGGTCTTAACATGTCTGTTACTTCCACTAGAGGGTTGATGGGGCTGTCTTTGAGTTGTTGTGGTAGTCTTCATTTGTTTTTTCACTCCCATATAATCTACTATAAATATAAGTAAATTTCATGGGGTGTTTTACAGCCATATTTAATTTTTGATTATATATTTATTGAATAGTTGAGAATGGAATGTACTTCTTTGTCCAGGATAAGCAGACTTCTATACAATATAGCCTATAGTGGCTTTAGGAAAATATTCTCCAATATATCCTCTGATAATTTCCTCAGCAGGATTTCTATATTCATTAATATAAGTGTATTTTCCTGGCCCCGTCTAAGTCCTTCAATTCTATGATGGGCTTCAATGGGAATAAGCGGCCTCCTTAACAAATGCATAGGGTATCTTCAAAGCTCCTTCTTTCACAGCAATATTGACTGTATCTCCTATAGAAAGTCTTTTATAATATTCCTTTGAAATATCTAACTCAATTTTCTTACTATTGGAAATCATTACTTCTATTAAATATTCATCTGGCGAGTTTGAGTTTTCCGAAATTCTCATGCCATAGATTTGGGATTGTGATACTGCTGCTTTAGAAAAATCAAAAACATAATTTGTTTGTGCCACTGCTGATGGAGCAAAAAACAAAGCAGCCATTATCATAACCAAAATAGAAGATTTTCTTCTTTTGTATTCATTTGTAAATCCAAAAAATATAAATAAAAGAGCTGAAAAAAATAATAAGCTCCAAACTGCGAACATTTTATAAGATACTAAGTTAAAATCAAGTATTGAGCGTAAGCCTAATCCTATGCTAGGGATCAGAATTAAAAAGGTAATATTTATTCTCCCTTTAGTAAATGTCTCTTGATTCTTTTCATCAGCTAATGAAATGATATCATTATACTTAACATAAAGTACAAAAATCGATATAAATAGTGCCATACATAGCAAGGACATTACTTTATAATTAATAATTAAAAATAGAAATGTTGATGAAGCTGTAACAGATGCAACTGTTAACATCGTGCATATTAGCTTTAGTCGTGCTATCAATGCTTTATCCCTATCAACTTTAACATTATCACCTAATGACTCATTGATCTCTTTATTAATGGCCTTTGAAGTTATATTGATTCTTATTCCATCAAAAAATGTTCTTACACTTTCAACCGAAATAGTTTCCAACAATTGAAACCGCTTTTTAAAATGACCGCACTCCATAACAATGAAGCCACTATTGTTGAATACAAAATTTTGAATCTTATCTGCTTTGTAATTTATATAGGATATATCATTCTTATTAATCACATAATCTTTCTTTTTACTAACAAATATACCTTCATCTGAAAAATCCATTTTTATAAGGTCTAAATTTATACCGCTTAATTCACCTCCAACGTAGATAAAGTAAAACTTATCCTTACCTTTAATACACTGATAAAACTCACCGCTTGAAGTTCGCAAAAGCAGTGATTTTTCACCAAAAGCAATGTAAAATAGAAACTTTTTATTTTCAGCTTCTAATTCCCTTTCAAGCTCTTCCTGTTCTTTTATTCTCCTGGCTATTTTTTTATTTCCAGGTAACGCTAAATTCTTCTCACGGTCAAATAAATACTCTTTTACTACAGGTACTGCCATTAGCATTAGTGCACATATAACAATGAAAATCCCGCGCCAAAAGCCGGGTAATTCCTTCACAAGTATAGTAAATGCTACGAAAGCTACGCCTAACTTGCCACCGTAAAAAAACATTTCTTTCCCGCCAAACATGTACAATAAACTGCCAAAAAAGCATCCTGCAGATATGGCAACCAATATGTAGTTAAACCATCTGTTTGTTGTATCTAAAACAAATAAAGAAAAAATGAAAAAGCCAATAGACAACAGCAGGGCAGCTAGCCCGATTATAACTTGTTTAAGAAATGTATTTTTCATTTCGACACCCTTAATCTTCCAGAAAATATATTTTGTCTAAAGTTGTTTAAGGTTAAAACACACTTTAATTTTACCACAATTCTTTCAACAGCAGATTAAATATACATTAACAAATTTATTCACTATCAATATCTGCCTCGTATAAAACTTGGCCATTTTTGAAACTCTTATAATAAAAAACTTTGGAGGTGATAGTGTGAATAGTATTCTTATTTCAAGAATTGACATACCGGATATTACAAGAAATCCGGAAATAGTTCAACCAGAACCTAATCCCGCCAGAGAAGTACCCCCAAGACCTGACCCTGGTATACAGCCTGCGAGAGAGCAAACTATAAGAAAGTTGTCTGCATGATTCTACTGGAATCCGAACACTTTACTATAAACTTTGAAAAATTACCTAATAGAAAAGGGCATATATCATACCCTTTTCTATTGCATTTTGGTGAATTTTTTCTTTTTTTTAACCATCTGTCCGGCTGCATCTATATCAGGTGCCGCAAAAGGTCCGATAAGGGCAGGCTGATGGCGCAGGCGGTGCAGAGTACTCGTCCTGTTCAGGTGAGCGTGCGTATGGACTGGAAAGAACAGCTAGTAGCCGTTCCATAACACTGTAGTCTCCATGTTTCACTGCAGCTTCCAGCGCCTCTTCTACCCGGTGATTGCGAGGGATTAGCGCAGGATTACTATTTCGCATTAACTGCTTTGAGGTCTCTTTTTGTTCCTGCTGTCTGCCTAATCTTGCCCTCCACATCTCATGCCATTGAGCAAATTCCTGGGTCCCAAGCAAGACCGTCTCCTCCTGTGTATCAAAGGTTAACGCACGGAAGGTATTGGTATAGTCAGCATGATATTTCTGCATCATGCGGAGGAGTTCTTCAATAAGGGATTCATCCTGTGGCTCTTCGTTAAATATCCCCAGTTTTGCTCTCATTCCCGTGAGCCAATTCCGGCGATATAACTCAATAAAACCCGATACCGCATCCTGGGCTAGTTTGACAGCCTGCTCCCGATTGACATCCAGGAGAGGCAACAGGGTTTCAGCAAATCGTGCAAGATTCCAACCGGCAATATCCGGCTGATTACCATAGGCATATCTACCATGTGTGTCAATGGAACTGAATACCGTTCTCGGATCATAAGTATCCATAAAAGCGCAAGGGCCATAGTCAATGGTCTCTCCGCTAATGGTCATATTGTCGGTATTCATCACCCCATGGATAAATCCAACCAGTTGCCATTTGGCAATCAGCACAGCCTGACGCTTTATGACTTCCTGGAGCAGCGAAAGATACCTATTCTCATTAGCTTCAACGTTTGGAAAATGACGGTTTATTGTATAATCAGCCAAAGCCTTGAGTTCCTCAACCGTACGCCATCTTGCAGCGTATTGAAAGGTTCCGACTCTCAAGTGACTGGCAGCCACACGGGTCAGAATTGCACCGGGCAGGGCAGTTTCACGGATAACTGTCTCACCGGTTGTCACCACCGCCAGGCTGCGGGTAGTAGGAATGCCAAGAGCATGCATTGCTTCGCTGATGATATATTCACGCAGCATGGGCCCAAGTGCCGCGCGGCCATCGCCACCCCGGGAGTATGGTGTTCTGCCTGAACCCTTGAGCTGAATATCAAACCGTTCACCTAAAGGGGTGATCTGTTCGCCAATCAGTATAGCCCTACCGTCCCCTAACATGGTAAAATGCCCGAACTGATGCCCTGCGTAAGCTTGAGCAAGAGGTAAAGCACCTTCGGGAGTCTGGTTGCCAGCAAGCATTGCTACTCCATCTTCGCTTTGCAGCGCCTCGGCATCCAAACCAAGGGATGTTGCCAGGGAATGATTAAGAACGGCCAACTCTGGTGAGCGTACAGGTGTTGGGTTGGGGATGGTAAAAAATGCTTCCGGCAAGCGGGCATAACTGTTGTCCAAGTTCCATCCTGTTTGTATTATTGTTTTTCCCTCTATCATCGTTTCTCCTTATATTCTTCGATCTCTTTATATCCTAACTCTCTTGTATAAAACAAAAATCATAGATATTCTAAGTTTTTTGGTTACCTGCTTTCTACACCAACACAGTCCCTTTTAGTGTTTGCATCCGCTAATTTATTATACCCTTTCTACACATAGCCGGCGCCCTTTAAATGTTACGTTTTAATATTCTAAATCTAATAATAAATATTTACATTCCTTACATATATATCTATCCTTTTAAGAAACATAAACAAATACGCAAAACTCCCATAAAGTTCAGTGTATATGTTTATTTATGTGTAACTGGAACATAAAACACACTACTTTTTGTTAATCTGTTTAAAAGCTTTTTGCTAAATCTTGTGCCTTTCTAATTGCATTGCCAACAATAGCTTCAACATCCTGACCTATCACATCCAAATTTTCTGCAGCTATCGTAGTAAAATCTGTAATTCCAAAGAAAGCTAAGATTGTCTTCATGTATCTGTCTCCCAACTCGTACATGCAAAAAGGTTCCGCACAATAATCGCCGCCTCTTGATACAATATTAACTGCCTTCTTTCCCTGTAGCAGGCCAACTGCTCCTTGCTCAGTGTATTTGAATGTAATACCTGTAACAGAAACATAGTCAATATATGCCTTAAGTATTGCTGGAATACCTAAGTTCCACATAGGCTCTGCAATTACATATTTATCTGCTTCAGCAAACTGATAAGCATACTTTAGGATTGGATGATTCCTGCTTTCTGCAGTTTTAGGGCCAAAGACGGAGTTGATATCATCTTCTGATAAAAAGCCAATACCCTCTTTATAAAGGTCTAAAGTTATAATTTCATCGTTTTTATGATTCTGCTTATAAGCCTCAATAAATCCGTCGGAGACCCTAAAAGTCCTTGATGCTCCCTCGGGTTTTGCATTTGCTTTAATATAAAGAACTGTACTCACTTTTCTTCTCCTTTAGAAAATTATTTTTAATAATCATATTTTCTTGCCAGCTCCCGGACCTGGCTTCAAACTGTGAATTTCTTCTATATGGATAAGCACAACAGCTGCAGGCTTACGCATATTATTCTTTAGAGACATTTCTGATGCTTGCTCATAAAGCTCCCCACCAGTCTGAACCTCTGGAGTACCTATGAAACGGTAACCGTCAAGAGTTTCTCTATTTACAACTGCAACTGCGACTTTGGAGCCATCTAGTAGATTTTTATAGGTAGTGCCACCTGTTCCTTCATTAAAAATCAATGTCTCATCATTAAGAACACGAGTTGAGCGCTTAGGTGCAACACTCGGTACTCCATCCTTACTGACTGTACCAATAAAACATTGCTGTGCTGCTATCATATCTTTCATTTCTTGTGTAAGCTTTGCCATCGGTTTAAACACCTCTCATTCCAATTAGTATCTTTGTCTATATAGCTCTGATTAAAAATACTTTTGTACAATCAAATTCCAGTAAAAATAGCTTCAACAATTATATTATTTCATTTTTAAAACTTATTATGAAATTTTAAAAGATTAGAGGCAGCGTTAGTAACTGGAATTGTTTTAGCTTATTTCTATTAGTTTTTTGATATAATAACCATTTATTTCTCCAAATGCATTTCATTCAGCCTCCACAGCTTCCATATTCAAGCCCTTGGCATCTTTTGCCGGACCTGTATATTATATAAATCATGATGGTATTGTTTATGAAAAGTAAATTCTCTTAACCTTAGTTTCACCTAAGGCTTTGTAGGCATTTACTTTTATTTTTTCTCCAGCAGACAAACTGCCTCAACATGTGTTTTGATAGAGAAATGATACAAATACACAGATATATTGGGTTTAGCCCCCTTAAGACCCCCTAGATTTCAATACATTGCACACAATTTTGGTAATAAATTGGGGCATTAAGTTAAGAAATTATAAACGGTTGTTTTTCTTTTTTACAAATTCGCATAATGGTATCTTTTCCAGTAATCAGCGCTGTAGGAAGACCTCCAGGTGGTTGCAGCCACTGTCCACTTAATACAATGTTATTAAGGCCTTTAATACGGCCTGTATGTGCTAATGACTTTCCACTAATGGTTGGCTAAAAAGCCATAAAAGCGCCTCGGTAGGCATTGCAGTATCGTACATTTGACGGAGCCCTTAATATGTTACGTTTTAATATTCTCTATCAACGCCACATACTCCACATTCAGTGAGAAAACAGAAGAAAAGATATCAAAAAAATCAGGACCCCATATTCATATGAAGCCCTAATTTTTCAATTTGAATCCAAGTTCTATTAGTAATTGAGGCTCTAACAACCCTCTTTTAAAAATTAAAAACTATTTATCAACAGCCAAAATAACCCAATTAATAAAGCTTGTAAGAATAACAGGCACAGTAAAGTTGTAACTTTATTTTTACCAATTCCCCAAATATCCTTCCACAAAATTAGCATAGGTAGTGGAGTAATCACTGCAAATATCAACTTCATAATTTGTACACCTAAGTAATCAGAATGATACAAATTTGCAATATAAAACCCGAATATTAATGATATGATATAAGCAATTACTGCACTTGGTATCAATAGTAAAAGTGAGTACCACTTTCTTTTAAAAACATTAATAATTGATTTCATCATAATGCCTCCTATTAATAAATGCCATTTGTTTGTGGATATTTTAGTCTACTATCTTTATACCACAGATCAATACCGTGTACTGCAGAAAATATCATATTTAGAACAGGAATTCTAGTCGCATCAATTACATTTCCATTTTCATCTTTTGCTGTCCAAGGTCCTATATCAGTTCCTATTCTTTTGAATAATGTACTTGCACCAAGTCCATCACCTACTAAATCATACTCGTAGTAATAGTTATTCAACAATCCTTCTGCTGCGGTAAATACATCCCCTTGAATTAATTTATTTGCATAAAAGTCAACTTTATTATAACCAAAAGCATTAAATGTGGCACAGTGTACAGGTTTCTTAACCTCTTTTGAAAACCAACCAATATTGTCATCTAATACACTAAACAAAACATCCTGCATAACTCTACCGCCCAAAGAGTGTCCAGATAAATAAAAATCAGCATTTGGATATTCTTTAATCAGTTTTCTATATTCTTTATTTGCATCATTAAACACCCATGATGCTTGTGGATTATAAGTTAATGCTGCTGCAATCAGATCTGTTCCCCCATCATTAACAGCATCATCATCAAATTCTGTACCTCTGTAAGAAAGAATTATTGCATCCCTTTTACCACTTCTTGAAATTTTAATCGCTACACTGCCCAACCCATTATCCATAAATCCTTCAACAATATTTCCTATCAAAGAATTACTACCCGAATTGTTTGCATAGATAATTCTAAAATCACTTAATTCTGGTTCTCCTTTATTACCAACCAAACTCCCAGTACTAGATTCCAGATTTGAGTAACTTAACGAAGCAGATAACGCTAATGTTCTATCTGTAATACTGTAAACCATTGGCTCTGGGTCAGTATTGTCAAGAATTCCATCACTGTCACTATCCATCTTGGTTGGGTTAGTTCTCATTTCAAAATATCCATTTTTATAGCTTAATTCTTCACCATCTTTTAAACCGTCACCATCAGTATCTGAATTGTCATATCTTGTATACACCCAATCTGTATTAGTTCTAACCCCTCTTTTCTCATGATAATCTGTGACTCCATCTCCATCGGTGTCTTTAGTCAAATCAACTGTCTCCTCAGATGTTTGTTCAAAAATTTTAGATAAATCTGAAGCAGTGGAAGCATGGTAGTACTTTCCTCCTGTTGCTTCAGCAATATTTTTTAACAGAATCACATCAATACTGCTTCCAAGCCCAATAGTATAAATCTTAACACCTTGGTCAATTGCTTGCTGAGTTAAGTTGTGATCGTAGGAACCCTCACCATCTGTCAGCATAATGATATATTTTGCTTCTGACGTACTTGTTTGGAGTTGTGCTAATGCAGCTTTTACCCCTGCACCCAAATCAGTCCCTCCGGAACTATCGATTTTATCAATTGCATTTTTAATAACTATTTTATCGCTGGTTAATGAACAATTAACTTTAGCATAGCTGTCAAAATCAATTACAGCCGCCTTATCGTTTTCATCCATTTTATCGACAAATTCTTTTGCAGTTTGTTTTCTTAATCCTGATGGATCGTTCCAAGACATACTTCCTGAAGAATCAATCGCAAACCCGATAACCATCTCAATATTTTCAATCTCACCCTCGAATGGTGCTTTCATTTCCTTTGCCCAAACCTCATCAATTGCCTTTTTATTAAGCAATATGTATGTCGAAAAATGATTAATCTCAGCCGATACTGCACATTCTACTAAATCAATTGTCTGGTTTGGCAATAATTCCAGTAGTTCTGTTTGTTCATTAAAATAGTATATTGCCGGTTCAAAACCCTGTTGATTTAATAATTCCTTGTCAAACTTGAATTTCATTTTTGCACTGTTAAAAGCCATAGGTGCAAAAAACTCATATGGAGCACCGATATAGCCTGGAATGTTACTTTGCAAATAAGGATTTGCTCCTCC
Source organism: Bacillota bacterium (assembly GCA_049325575.1). GTDB lineage: Bacteria > Bacillota > Clostridia > Acetivibrionales > Acetivibrionaceae > JBMOLK01. The sequence goes on from JBMOLK010000126.1 coordinate 11,752, forward strand.
AACATTAGAAATTGAAACACTACCAATATTCTTACCTTCTAAATCCATTGTTATGGAAGGTTCAACCTTCATATCCTTTTCACTCTCACTAACTACCATTGTGATATTAAATATTTCGTCTCCGTCTTTAATACCGTCACTATCCGTATCTGCAACTAGCGGATTAGTCCCTTGGGAAATTTCATTGCCGTCTGACAACCTATCGCCATCAGTATCTTCTTTATTTGGGTCTGTGTTATAAGCATGTATCTCTTGGTAATCTGTCAAACCATCAAAATCAGAATCTGCTGACCAAGGATCTGTCTTTTTTGTAATTTCATCTCCGTTATTGATGCCATCGCTATCAAAGTCTTCCTTATCATCTGTTATATCATTTCCATTAGTATCGTTTTTAGTTGGGTCGGTAAATAGTTTTAATACCTCATCTCCATCGTTTATACCGTCACCATCAGTATCTGTCTTATTTATATCTGTATGATATTTGTTGGTTTCAAGAAAATCTGTCAGACCATCCCTATCGGTGTCTGTATTTGTTTTATCTATAAGTAAAATCCCATTTCCCATTTCACTGACATAAGCAAATACTTCGTTTGACTCTTTAGATTCATTTTTTATATTTGAGGCTACAACCTTATAAGTGCATATTCCGTATGTGTTTAAACCTGTATCAGTATATGAATTCTGAGTTAAATTATCAGAAATCACTTCATACTGACCCTGATCAATTTTCCTCAAAATAGCATATTTAACCGCATTCTTGACAAGATTCCAATTAAGCTTGAAACCCTCATTTGTTTTTTCTATTGTAAGAACTGGAGGCTCCTTTATTTCAAATCCGTCAATCAATTCATAATCTTCAACACTACTTATAACATTTAAAGAACTTCCCTTAAAGACAATCTCGTGCGCAATTATTCTACCATTTAAAGTAAAATTAGCCGAATTAATTCTAACTGTACCTTTAGGTGCATAAATAATACCCTTCAAGTTAACATTCGCTCCATTGAATGTTATGTTACCCTTTTCAGAACAAATAACTATTCCCTTCTCTGTCCCGCTTACAGTCCTTGATGAATTGATAGAAATGTCTTTTTCAGCAATTATGTAACCTTTGCTTGTCAGTTTTGAGCCGCTTACTAAAACGCTGCCAATAGTAATAATAGATTTTTGTATTACTATATTACTTCCGTTATATCTCTTATCACTCTCATATATTTCTGCATCTTCATTAGCAATCGACTTAATGTCATCAATATAATCTGACATTTCAACGATAGGGGATCCTTCAAGCCTTTTTGTTATTACAGCTTTTAAATCCTTAGCATCAATTTTTCCCGTCGCTTCACAAGTTCCTTCAATAATAAGGTTTGACCCCCTATAAATAAAATCTGCATTAGAATGTACATCACCCTTAATATTAACCTTTGCATTATTCATTGATAATGCAGACTCTTGACTTGCAGAAAACAAAGCATAATCAACTGCTCCCCTGACAACAGACTGTAGTTCTCCCTCTGTACCAAACACATTGATGGATAAAATTTGTAACACCATTAGCATTGCCAAACCCATCGCTAAAGAACTTTTCTTTCTTGACTTCATTACAACTTCTCCTCCCCAAAATTTAAATCAATTGTTTTTTTAAGTCAAACATTTAATATAAAAAAGCACTTGGTCTTATTTCTCCAAGTGCTTGTAATAGTACAAAACTATGCTCGTTTAAAAAACACTTCCAAAAACCTAACATATGTTCACATTATAGATGCTTTTGCTATATTATACAAGCATACAATTTCGTCCATTCTTTTTTTATCACTATTTTTCCCTATTTTTCTTTATTTTTCTCGCTATTTCCCCATTGATTTATAGTTAAGTTAACTTTTTTCCAGTGTTAATTTTTATTATTCGCTTATGATTACATATTAGTCATTAAAGTACTTCCTTGTAATTGCCAATTATTTTTCTATAAATAGGGTTTACTTAACGAAAGCAGTATTTTGATTCTGGATTCAAAAACCTAAACAAAATATTGCTTTCATACCCAATAATAATTGTTTCAATGTATTTTATAAAATAGCACAAAAGAAGCCTTAACTTCTTTTCCAAGTTCATTACAATAAAACTTAAAACAATAGTTGTAGCACTTGTTCCAACTAACTTTGTCATTATTTTTGCAAGTGAATATTTCCTTTTTCCTTCACCAAGTTTTCCTTCAACCTGATTCCTTTCACAACTGTCAAGATATGCTTGTTTCTGTTCTTCTTTCTTTACTTCCTCTGTTTTGCGCCCAAGACCAGGCCCACTTAGTCGTATATTATTTTTTGTGCAATATTCCCGGTTATCTCTGTTCCTGTATATTTTATCGGCCTGCACAACAGCTGGATAAAAACCATTTCTATCCTTGTATCCTTCAACCGCTTCTTTTAATGTTATTCCTTCGTTAAACTCATCCCAACTGATTATTTCACTTCTTACAAAGCCATCCTCTACACTTATTCCAGCTTTTGCACCAAATTCAGTTGATGCTGATACTTTCCCTCGAACTATTGGCCTCACATGTGGTTGGCTAATGCTTACTATCCTATCATCTATTCTTGTATTCCTTTTTTCATACATTTCCAACTGCTGCCTGTACAATT
>JBMOLK010000127.1:0-1777 GCA_049325575.1 Bacillota bacterium
TTAATATCTTCTATATTACCTCGTCGAATCTTTACCATAAAAATGCCCCCAAAAATAAACTCTACAAAGACTTATCCTAAAACAATCGCACAAGGATGTGCGAAAAAACACCCGATTCCATATATCGGTTTGGCATCTCTGACGTCATTTCTCGGGCTTCTTTGGGATGTCCCGCGTTAGTACGCGACGCGTCCGAGAAATGATGTGGTCCGCAAACTTCATGGGATGACCTACGTTAGCCATTCTTCATGTTCTTTCTCATCGGACCCTTATGGAGATGCATTGATTGGTGAAGTTGGTCGACCCGTAATTCAGAGATCATCAGGACGATGATCCCTCAAATACTCTTTTCCCGTAGAAAAATTATATTAATGTTTGTCTAAACTCATTTTTATTCCCAACTCGCGTCTTTAAATTATCAATTAACCATTTACCCTTCCTTTTAAACAAAACAAATTTATATTCCTGGTCTGGAAAACAACCACCTTTTGTATCTATTTCTATTCTATCTTCTTTTACAAATAATGAGTCAATAATTGCGTCTATACTAATTCCTGAGTAAGTTGGAGGTTTTCCATACTTTGTAGGATGTCCACCATAAACCCTTTTCTTTTTTGTACACATATCTTCAATAATACTATAGTACTCATTGATTAAATCATCATCATTTAGACCTTTAAATTTATTCTCATGTTCTGCCTTTACAAACATATTATTTTTTATTCTTGAATGATAATACATTTTTGTTTCCCAAGCATTCATTCTTTCAACAAATTCAAGAACTACTTGTAAAGCCATATCAATCTCTTCTTGATGAATATCTTTGTTCATCTTTTTATCTCCACTAATACTAATTTACTTCAAAGCCTTACCCTAACTATCATCCGACACAGGAGGTGTCGGCAAACGACCAATTTCACCAATCGTTTGCATACAAGAAGCCTTTGAGGGGTTACATAGCTCCTATGTCCCCGAAAAGGTTTGGTGAGCGACCTGTAATTCATTACTACCATTGTATGCGTTGTTGGACGAAGTGCCCCTCAAAAAACAATGACTCCAGAAGCCCTTACAAAACAACTAATCAACCCAGTCTATCAAATAAATCCTTAAGAAGAACCAAAACATATATTACAAAAATTATTGCTAAAACCCCTACAACAAATAGAATAATTCCTACTACAATTGTGGTCACCCCAAACCCCATTAGTATTCCATTATGTTTACTTATCTTTTCCTTATCATTTGAAATATAATTATCTCTTATGTCTGTACTTTCTCTAGTAAGTTTATTGTTTATTTTTTTGTTATTACTTCTTTTTGCTGATACCGCAACTACACACAAAACAACTTCGGTATATATAATTAGCTTGGCTATTAAGAAAAAATTATTAAAAATAAATTCTATCATCAATCCCTACTCCTAATTCATAATCTTTACCAAGCAAGATATTTTTCAAACCATTTACATTTTTATAAAAACAACTGGTTTTGATAAATAAAGATGTATTCACTCAAACAGCTTCCAATACTCCAGCGACCACTCCTTGTTCAGAGGCATTTCGTCCAACGTTCCGCATTGCAGAAGCCTTTGAGCCGGACTCCAAAGAATTTCCCGTGAGAGGCAGCTTGTCTGCCCGGCGAAAAGGTTTGCGTCGTAGTGAAACGAAGCCTGCAATGCTTTGTTGTGCGGAGTCAGATGACCCTAGTCTCAGAAGGGCACACGGACGTGCCCCCTCAAATATCACTTTGCCAGCATATCATAATATATATAATATAT
>JBMOLK010000128.1:0-80696 GCA_049325575.1 Bacillota bacterium
CAGGCATAACAAAGTATAGATTAAATGACCAAATCATGGTTAATATATCAGTGAAGGGCGTCCAGACTTACCAAGCAATTAGCGTGTATGGTTTTTTTTGTTGCATTCTCAATATATCTTTTACTTCCCATTATCTTTATTAATATTTTTAATTTTATTTTGCAGCTCAATAATCTCAAGCTTCACTTTATCCATATCACTGATCAGTTCCGTTACAATTCCCCTAATAACCAATCCAATGGTCGTACATAAAAATCCACAGGTTACAAAAATAATCCTTAATAATACTTCCGAAGAAACATAATAGTCTGCAGGCATTTGCCCGAATTCACGTGTAAAATATAACCATATTCCTATCATTATCGAGATTAAACCAATAGCAATAAGGAAGCTGCTTAGGGTCTTGGATCTATACATAGATACCTCCGTAAAAACTTTATATTTCTATCAATATACCATTTCTTAACTGTCATCCTCAAATATTTCTATCAATTACAGACATTAGCCTCCTTTCTTAAAATTAATGGCAAATCCTTTAAAGACGTAACGCTTTTTAAATTCATCCTCTGTCAATATAATACGCCCTAAAAGCGGGTCACCGACAATATAACTGCCATCTTCCTTTCCCAGTACCGTAACAAAATGACCAATTGATCCAAGGTTTATTCCAATAATTGAAGGTACCTGTACATCGGATAAAGCTATATTATTCATACACTTTACATCCAATCCGTTTTTTCGGGCATATCTTATCATATACCAGTTTTCAGTTCCTCTGGAAGAGGAGTAGGATGCCATTGCAATCTCACGTTCTGTCTTACTAATGCCATAGAAAGCAAAAATAGTTGCTAATGAGGATGGACCGCAGGTTGAGCCGGATGATTGTAAACAGACATCATCCTTCCAATAATTCTTAAGTTCGATTGATTTGCTGACTGGAAACAGGATAGGCTTACTGTATGGTATAAATATTAGAAAGATACAGACTATAAAAAGGAATATATTTAGGGACTTAGGATCAGCCTTAGACACCCTTTTGTTACTGAAGGCGATAAACCCCAAAAGAAGCCCGAAAGCCGATACAAGGATTTCAACATTGTTAACGCTTCTAAATTCAACATACCATATTGGTTCCTCTATCAGGTGAAGATAATATGCTATAAAAGACATGCCTGGAAGGCTTAGGGCGAATAATAACAAAATCAGTACAAATCTTAGTGTCATGCTCTTTATAATACCGGAGAGGGTATATCCTGAATAAAACAGCAGAGTACCTAAAACTAAAGAGATAAACAGATTATAGTTAAAAAACATATTATTTGACCTCTATAAAATTTATGCTATCCTATCATTATAGGTAATGCTCGACCACACTTACATTCTACTATAAACTTAAGCTTATTAGAAGCTCTGGTTTATTTGAGAATGAATTTTATGTTTGGAGCAGACAATAAGAAAAAGATAAGGTATTCATGATACTTAGTAGTGGAGGCGAATAACATGGAGGAAATTAAAGTAGGGTTCTTAGGATTTGGTAATGTAGGAACAGGTGCATACAAGATCATTAAAGATAATGGTGACGGTATATTTAAAAGTGAAGGCATCAAACTTAAAGTAGAAAAAATCCTTGTCAGGGATATTAAGAAAAAGAGGGACACAGAGGTAGAGCCAAAACTTCTGACCGATAGAATTGAGGATATTATCAATAGTCCGGAGATATCTGTTGTAGCAGAATTCATTGGAGGAGTTGAGCCGGCAAAGGATTACATAATGGCCTGCTTTAAAGCTAAGAAAACCGTTGTTACAGCAAATAAGGAGCTTATTGCAAAACACTGGCCGGAACTACAAGAAGCTGCGAGGCAAAACGGTGTCGGGCTGTATTATGAAGCAAGTGTAGCTGGAGGAATACCTGTTATTAAAGTACTTGGAGAATCCCTTCAGGCCAATAAGATCTATGAAATCATGGGTATAATAAACGGCACTACAAACTATATATTGACTAAGATGGCGGAGAACGGAAGAGAATTCCATGATGTTTTGGAGGAAGCACAGAGACTTGGATATGCAGAACCTGACCCAACTGCAGATATAGAGGGATATGATGCGATGTACAAGCTTTCAATCCTATCCTCTATGGCTTTTAACAAAAGAGTACATATCGATAGCATATACAGGGAAGGTATTACGAAGATAACTGTAGATGATATTATATACGGTAGGGAGTTAGGGTATGCTATCCGTCTTCTTGCTATTGCCAAAAAGCGTGGCAACATGCTGGAAGTGAGGGTACATCCTACCTTTATACCTGATAGCCACCCCCTTGCAGCTGTACGGGATTCCTTTAATGCTGTATTCTTTAAAGGTGATGCTGTTGGGGATATAATGCTTTACGGCAGGGGAGCAGGGGATCTTCCTACGGGAAGTGCCATAGTATCGGATATAATTACAGCGTGCCATCAGAAGGACAAGCATAGGTATATAAGTTTCTATAACGATAATGCCAAAGCTAAAGAGACTAGCTTTAATAACAACTGGGAGACAGAGTATTTTATAAGGCTTACTGTTAAGGATAAACCGGGAGTTTTGGCAAAAATAGCAGGGATATTCGGTAAATATGAAGTAAGCATAGCATCTGTAATTCAAAAGGATAGGGGAAAGGATGTTGCTCCTTTAATATTTGTAACTCATAACGCAAAAGAGCTTTCGCTAAACAAGGCTATTGAAGATATAGGCAAAGAGACTGACGTAATCAAGGTAGAAAATGTCATTCGTGTAGAACGATAAAAAGGAAGGGTGCGTATTTTAAAAAATATGCACCCGAAAAAGTATCCCGAAGTTAGTTTGACATGGCTTCCCGAAAATGTGCAGTATCTGTAATGGGAGCCTGGCAAGCAAAATTCTCGCAGATGTACGCTGTTGTCTTGCCTTCAACAGTTTTATAGTTCTCAACAAACGGAGCCAGCTCCTTTAAGTCCTTGTGTTGGTCCGAATAGAACATTGACAGTGTAAAAGGACGGAAGTCCTGCCTTATTATATCTACCATACTCTCGGTGTCCTTAAAGTCATTACCGACCAGCACTACTTCTTTTGACTTTGACCAGGCAAACAGCATAGCTGTCAGAAAGAATGCATATCCCCGTGCCATTCTTTGAACGCTGCTTCCAAACAGTAAAAACTGTTGAGCAGCCTTTTCTTCCAGTTCATGCTGACCTGTAAGGCGGGCAAGTCTTAGGAAATTCAGTGTTGCAACAGAGTTGCCGGAGGGTGTAGCACCATCATATATTTCCTTTGGGCGGGTTATAAGCTGCTCACTATCGCTGCCGTAAAGAAAGAGTCCTCCGTTTTCATCATCCCAGAAGTATTTTAGTAAATCGTCATTTAGCTTTATTGCTTTTTTAAGATACTGGGGCTTGTATGTTGTTTCATAGAGTTCAATTAATCCCCATATTAAAAATGCATAGTCATCAACATAGGCAGGAAATGCAGCTTCACCATCACGGTAGCGAGCCAAAAGTCTGCCGTCTTCCCTGACAAGCTTTGAGAGGATGAAGTCACCGGCATTTTCAGAAGCCAAAGTATATTTTTCACTGCCCAACACTCTTCCTCCGATTGCCATGGCTGCTATCATTAATCCATTCCATGAAGTTAGAATCTTATCATCTTTGTAGGGATGAATCCTTTTCTCCCTATACTCAAAGAGTTTTGTTCTGCATGTCTCTATAAAATCCTTGTCTTCATCAGAAACTGTACCCTTTATAAGATTGGGAATGCTGTGGCCTTCAAAATTACCTTTTGAGGTTATATCGTAGTACCTGCAATATTTTTCTCCATCTTCATCTCCCAAAACCTTTTTTACTTCCTCGGGAGACCATATATAGAATTTTCCCTCTTCTCCTTCCGAATCAGCATCTTCCGCAGAGAAGAATCCACCTTCGTGGGAGGTCATATCTCTTAAAACATAGGCAAATATTTGCTCCGCTATATCCGCATATTGCATTTTCTTTGTAGCCTGATAAGTTTCAAGGTATGCAATAGCCAAAAGTGCATTGTCATAAAGCATCTTTTCAAAGTGGGGAATCAGCCATTTTCTATCCGTTGAGTAACGGCTGAAACCGAAGCCTATATGATCATATATTCCGCCCTTGTGCATGGACTCCAAGGTCTTTTCTATCATTGTAAGTGCATACTCTTCCCTAGTCTTATACCAGTATCTAAGGAGAAAAAACAAGTTGTGGGGAGTAGGGAACTTAGGTGCATTTCCAAATCCTCCATAAATATTGTCAAAATCATATTTGAACTGTGAAAATGCCTCGTCAATTGTATCTTCGGGTAAATCGTTTATTGAGTTAAGTTTTTCATCCTCAAATGATTCACCTATAGCTTTGAGTATTTGTTTGCTGGAATGAAGAAGTGTGTCCCGTTTATTAATCCAGGCATCATGAACACTGTTTAAAATACTTATAAGGCCGTGCATTCCCATACGGTCATGCTTGGGGAAATATGTTCCCGCAAAAAACGGCTTTTTGTCAGGAGTCATGAAGATTGTCAGCGGCCATCCTCCATGGCCGGTCAATGCCTGGCATACACTCATGTATATGTGGTCTACATCCGGGCGTTCTTCTCTGTCAACTTTTATTGACACAAAGTAACGATTAAGGATATCGGCTATTTCATTATCCTCAAAGGACTCTCTTTCCATAACATGACACCAGTGGCAGGTAGAGTAGCCGATGGACAGAAAAACTGGTTTATCTTCTTTTTTTGCTTTTTCAAAGGCTTCGTTTCCCCATGGGAACCAATCTACGGGGTTGTGGGTGTGTTGCAGCAGATATGGGGATTTTTCATTCGCTAATCGATTTGTTTTTCGATGTTCTTCATTTCTTACATTCATATTTAAACAATCCTCCAGATAATATTCATACAATTTTGCAGTCGTTATATTTTACCCTTTTGGAAGTTAGATATTAATCAACTTTTTATCTTTTTGAACTCTTTTTTCTACTAATTTATAAGTTTTTCTGATGATTTATATATCTATCTATGAGCTTTTCAATTTTAGTTTCTAATTTCACCAATATTATGTTCGCTTAGCCTAATTACATTTATAAACTTAAAAAATTCTACAGGAAGCTGCTAAGACAGAGAGTTTGCCAGGCATAACCGCTAAAATGCAGCTTTTTTTACATATCTTTATACTAATAAACAAATTAGCATAGGGAATTATAGTTAGGGAGGTGAGTTTAAATGAAGAAAAAAGACAAAACCAAAGGTATTATAAAACCTAAGCCAGAAGAAAGAGTTTGTGAGACAAAATGTGCAACAATTCAAGAATGCGATACCAACGGATGCCAGCCTGTAGAAACATGTTGGGAAGAATGTCGCGAAGAACCTATTGATGTTTGATAAAATCTTATTAAACATCAATAGATTTAGATTTTCCCTATAATCATTAGTCATATAGGTGCAGTTAACTACCTATTACCTGGGGCCGACTTCTGGAGCCCTGTTTTTTTAGCCTGATGATATCCTATACCTTGTACTAACTCTTATTTCGGATTCGTAGTTTTCTATGCTCATAGAACTCTTAAAATCTTATTATTTTGTAAGTTTTCTTAAAATATCATGATGCTTTAATTTTACTCAGTTTTAATATAAAACAAGTTGAAGCAAATTGTTACGCTAATAGGGAAGTTTAGTGAAACAACTGGATAAAAATATCCCCCTAGAGATCTTTGCTAGAGGGATACAAACTTTCATTTCTAAACCCTTACCAGTAATCTGTCTAGCGCTCCTTGAAGATTTACATAGCCTTTCCCAGCATCATTGGGTTGATGAAACATATCTATTGCACCTTCGCGAAGTAACTTTTTAATTTCATTGGGCTTGGTATTTGGACTTTCCTGCAAAAGCAGAGCTGCAATACCAGCAACGATTGGTGTAGCCATTGAAGTTCCGTCCATGGAAAAATAATCTTCGCCTATACGCATCTCAGGAAATACTCTATCAAGCCTTGAACCAGGGACACGTAGTGAAATTATGTTGCTTCCAGGGGCAACAATATCAGGTTTAGTTTCTCCATCTATCGTAGGGCCCCTACTTGAAAAAATAGCAACGTTATCATCCGTTTTGTCCAAAGTATTGTGGTCGTCTGTTGCACCGACGGTGACGATGGTTGGTTCAATACCTGGAGATTCGATTGTCTGTGGCCCTGAACGACCTGAGTTACCTGCGGCAACAACAACTGTGATTCCGGCTAGCATTGCCTGTCTTACACCTATGCATAATGCATCAGTTTCTGCAGATTCAAAAGCTTCTCCACCTATTGAAAGAGACATGACGTTTATTCCAAATCTTTGTTTGTTTCGAATACACCATTCAATACCTTTCAAAATTACAGTATTTGGCCCTGTAGCTCTAGGGTCCATTGGATTTGGAGAATTTTTTAAAACGCGTACACCGACAATGTTGGCTTTATGGGCGGGTCCCCGGAATTTATTATTACTGCTCACTCCATTTCCCGCAGCGCATCCAGCACAATGAGTCCCATGACCATTATCGTCAAATGGATCAGTTTCTTGGCCGGAAAATGCGTCAAAAAACCCAATAATGCGGTTAGTTGGTTCAGTAAGATCGCGATGTGGGTGAATGCCTGTATCCAGAATAGCAATCGTAACTCCGCTGCCATCTAGAGTCGTACCAAATTGCGACGGTTCACTAACCACCTTTCTTGCTGTGTCCATTAGCGCGTAGAAGTTTCTCTCTATTGAAACTGACTTTACCCCTGGATTTTTAACAATTTCACTTAATTTTTCAGGGGTTATGTGCATGATGTCAGTCTTAATGAATTCGAGACGGTCGATAATTTTCGCACCACTCACCTCAATATCTCGTTCGAGGGAGCTGGCCGTTTCAGCATCCATATCGTTCTCCCGATGCACTAAAACGGTAATTTTCTGGTCATCACTTTGTACACTTTCATCTAAATACCTAATTAAGCTTGAGCTGAGTTTTTCCTTATGTTCTTCTAAAGCTGCATATTTCACTTTATCATCCTCCTTTATCTATTTCATATCATCTCCTTTCTGAATGTTTTTCATGCGGAGTAGAGAATCGGAAGGTTCAGGTGACATGTTGGTTACATCAGTTATACAGATGAAGCGTAAAACAATAGTTTACAAATAAGTGACTTAATGTACGGTAAAGTAGAATTTTCAAGTACTGTAATATTTGCATAAGAAAGCAGGGAACTACACATATTAGCTTGAGTGAGTAATGAAAGGAGTTTTGAAAAAATGGCACTGGCACAGCTACCACAATCCGTTGTACTGGCAATGGCGTCTAAGGAACATCGCTTGTGGCACTATCTTTGGCATGGGCTACGAGACACCTGGGAAAGTCTAACCAACCGTGAAAGGCAAAGCGTATTGGATGTTTATCCAGGCTGGGAGCCCCCACGCCCAGCACTCGACTCCAATAACAATCCTATTCGAGATAACGATTCGGGCGAAGACTTCCTTTATATGCATAGGGTCATGATAATGATGGTAAATGGGATTCTGGCGAACGAACGTAACCCCAACTATCCGTGGATTCAGGGGTGGAAAAAGGTCCCAAGACCTTGGGATAGCGACTATCCAGTACCACAGGCTTATTCATTAGGCGGTGATTCCAGCGATGATGAGCGACTCCAGCGAATAAAGTCTGACGATACTTTCTGGAGGTCTTTTGCAGTTCAGGAACAGCAATTTTTAGATCCTGATTACCTGCGTAGTGTGACCCTTGGGCAGTTGGGCTCCGACCTGGAATGGACCATTCACAACAATATGCATATGAGGTGGTCAGCAGAATCTCCAGTGGGATACCGACCAGATTCTGAATTAAATGAACCTGTGGATGAGAGATGGAATCAACCGAATTACAACTGGCTGGGGGATACATACTCTGCACACGTAAATCCGATCTTCTGGAAGCTGCATGGCTGGGTTGACGACCGAATAGACGACTGGAAGAGGGTCAATCGAGCTGATGACTACGAATGGAAGGGCACCTGGATAGGTGATCCTGTTCCACATGCTCTTCATAGCCTACACAGTCACGCTGCACTGATGGAAGCTCCGGGAGAGATAGGTAAGTTGGAGCAATTAGCAGGCATTCTAGCAAGTACGGGAAAATGGAGGGGCTTTTTCGTCATTCATGAATAGTTCACCCCAAGGATAACAATTTTTTTAAAACCAGTCTAACTAAAAATAATTGAATGCTTCCTAAAATAATGGTAGAATATGTGGAAATTACCATATTAGGGGGGTATATTATGAAAAGTAAGTTGAGTATTATTCTTACTACTTTTTTCTGTCTGATTTCTTTATTGGTTGGACAAGTTTATGCATTTGAAAACAACTTGCAATCCTACTCTGATTTCAGCCTTTTGAGTAGCAAAGCAGCACTGTCGGGAGGGCGTGTTGTGTACTTAAGGGATGATGGAACAGTTGCTGCATGGGGTAGAAATGACTTTGGGCAGTGCAATGCACCTGCAGGTTTGAGTGGAGTTAAGTCTATTGTGGCAAGCGCATGGGAGACCCTTGCCCTAAAAACGGATGGAACAGTGGTGGAGTGGGGGATGAAAAACCTTGCAAGCAACCAGGTATATATGCCGGCAGGGCTAACCAATGTTAAGGCTGTATTTGCAGGCTACTACAATACAGCGGCATTAAAGGAAGACGGTACGCTTGTTGTATGGGGAGACAACTACTATGGACAATGCAATATTCCAGGTAACCTATACACAAGATAAGTAATGTAAAGGGTTATAGAGAACATTACTTATACGGTTTATATAATATAAGGGCTGAGAAGATTTTCTTTTCAGCCCTTATCATCTTAACTAGGTGTAATGCTACTGCTTATAGGGGAGCTGTGTCTTGTAATTATTAAATACGTCAAATGTATCCTGAATTTGAGGGGTGGTAGCAACATCAGCCTGGTACTCTCCCAGGTTAAACATTTCATTGAAAAAGCCTGTATGTGCCCCTTGTATTTTATTGCGGTTATCAATTAACAAATTGCGAAGATCATCATTTATTATTTCGTTAATGGCAATTTGGTAATTGACAAGGATATGTTTCTGATCCAATAAAATGTCGTTTAGCCTGTCTCTTAAATTGATATTTGGGTCTTTTACTTTTGGTAGTTCCCCGGAAACCTGCTTACCAATTTTCTGTACTCCAATTTTTGTGGTTACGATTGACTGTGTATCCATTAGTGTGCCTGACCTCCTTGCTTCTTGACTATTTGATCAACATAGCTTAAAAGGCTTAAGTAGTTTTGTTGATGCATCAGTGCAGTATCGAAGAATATTTTTTGGTTTGAAGGATCTGTCTCCTGGTTTGCATATTGGAAGCATTTTTTAGTATTAAGCAATTCCCAGGAAAGTATATCTCTTACATAGTTTACTTCCTTTGTAGAAAGATTTTGCATATAAAACCTCCTGATATAAGATATTCAGAATTAATATTTGCAAAAAACCTATAATTATTTATAAAAATTCTACTGATGCCATACAATTTACTGGAATGCAATCGGGATTTTTTCAAATGTTGGTACATGGGGCAAGTTTCCGTCCTTAGGCCTGAAAAATACTTCCAGATTAAGTTTATTTGGCTCAAAAATAATTATTTGTTGGGTTCTGGTATTATAAAGATCCCCTGCAGTCTGCTCGCCGGGTTTTTTACCCTTATGAAAGGAAGCTATTGTTCTTAGCTCATCAAGAGTTACACTATCCCCCTTGGATAAAAGCTCGCTCTTTATACTAGCAAATCTTGAGGTGTTGGATATTGAAGAAGAGTGGTTATCCAGGTTACCTTTCAGTAGAAAAGAATTTACACAACCTATGGAACCGCTTATATCCCAGACTATGTTGCCGTTTAATTCCGACTGCTCTGTCCTTACTTCTCTAATACAGTTTTCCCCTGAGCTTATATTATTCTCAAGAACCTTACCTGTACTTGGATTACAGAGAAAAATCAGATGGCTAAATGTATACTGCCTGTCTGGTGATTTTATATAGTTGGCGACTTCATCAATAGTTTCATAATTTTCCAGTGCATATCTTAGATCCAAGGGGTATGAGTATTTGGACGCGGAAGAATAAGTTTTACCGGTAGATGAATCCAATATTGCACCAAATACTTTGTCGTCATTAAGACCAGATATGCAACCCATATATCCCAAATAACCTATAGTACAAATTGATTTGGACTTGTTCTTAAATGTTACTACAGATTGAACTTTAGTAATCTGGTTTTGTGATCCCCCATGCCAATCGAGGATTCTTGCGGAAATATTTTTTTGTGTTTGTGACCTTTGCCCAAATACACTTAGTGCAGAACATTGTGCAAGTCTAGCAACATCAGGAAGTAAATTTAGCATATACATTTCATCTGTAGAAAGCTTCCCGTCACCTCTAATATTCTGGTCTAAACCTGAAAGCTTTGACGCTATTCCGTCTATTTCATCACAATAATCTTTATTAACTTGCGGCTTTATATCATTTACTCTTGAAATAAACGTGTTATAAACTGAATCAGATTGAGTTATTTCAGCTAAGTAAGAGTCAAAAAGAAACTCGTAATCAGGAACAGCCTGAAGTATTTTCACACCATATTCTTCTCCAATAGCACGATGAGAAAAGCTATCTTTAAAGTTAAGAATGACTTCGAAGTGACTTCCCTTATTTGTAATTGATACATTCTCTTTATGAGTTATTGATGTACTCTTATCTGTGCTCTTATCTATACATCCGTTGAAAATCATTAATGCGGCAGCAATTATTGACAGTAGTATTCTTTTGTTCACAACATATACCCCCATTTTACGTTTTTTTAACAGTATAATTGTAATATGGAAAGATATAATTGTAAATGCTGGAATTCTTTTTCTGGCTTATATACTGGAAGGGATAATATTGCTCATTGCTATAACGAAACTGACAGCTTCATTTTTTGATGATAATACGGTATTATTGCTATATTTAATAAGTAATAGATAAGGACGTTTTAAAGGTTTGATTTTTATCTGATTGTAGTATCAGGTGAATGAATACTGTCCAGAAAGGGTGGAATAAATGAGTTCATGGAGAATAGAAACAAAATGCCTCCAGGAGGGATATAAGCCGCAAAATGGAGAGCCACGCGTATTGCCTATAGTCCAAAGTACTACATATAAGTACGATTCAACTGAACATGTAGCAAAGCTTTTTGATCTTGAAGAGCCCGGTCACATGTATTCGAGGATAAGTAATCCTACTGTTGAGTGTGTTGAGAATAAAATAGCTGCGCTTGAGAATGGTACCGGAGCCTTGTGCACGTCATCAGGTCAATCAGCATCCCTAATTGCAATTATGAATATCTGTGAGTGCGGTGACCATTTTGTATCGTCCAGCACAATTTATGGGGGAACATATAATCTCTTTGCTATAACAATGAAAAAGATGGGCATAGAGGTGACTTTTGTAGACCCGGACAGTCCGGCAGAGGAAATTCAAAAAGCTTTCAGACCCAATACCAGGGCTCTTTTTGGGGAAACAATTGCAAACCCTAAGATAAGTGTATTGGATATTGAGAAGTTCGCTGGAATAGCTCACAAAAACGGTGTACCCTTAATTATTGATAATACTTTTGCTACCCCCGTATTATGCAGGCCAATTGAATGTGGAGCAGATGTTGTTATCCACTCAACGACCAAGTATATGGATGGGCATGCTGTAAGTGTTGGTGGAGTTATAGTTGACTCCGGGAGATTTGACTGGAAGAACGGAAAATATCCTGCATTTACACAGCCGGACCCTTCATATCATGGTGTGGTTTATGCAGAGGACTTTGGAAATCTTGCCTACATTTCAAAGGCCAGGGTACAGTATATGAGGGACATAGGCAACTGCATGAGCCCGATGAATGCTTTCCTAACAAATATAGGTCTCGAGACTCTTCACTTAAGGATGGAAAGGCATTCAAAAAATGCTTTGGAAGTGGCCAGGTATCTTGAGAATTGTGACAAGATTCATTCGGTTAACTATCCTGCATTGTCCGAAAATAAATATTTTGACTTATCTAAAAAATACTTACCTAATGGATGCAGTGGAGTTGTTTCTTTTAGAATTAAAGGGGGCAGGGAAGCTGCTATAAGATTTATGGACAGTCTAAAGCTTGCTTCAATTGTTGTACATGTCGCAGATGCAAGAACTGCAGTCCTGCATCCAGCAAGTTCTACCCATCGCCAACTGTCTGATGAACAGTTGATAAAGGCTGGTATTGAGCCGGACTTGATACGTTTGTCCGTAGGTATAGAGCATATAGACGATATTCTTGAGGATATAACACAAGCTTTAAATTTTTAGTGCTTAATAATGTAATTAATTTCTTATAAGATGCTGTTATAGCCCGGGTAACCCGGGCTTTTTTACATCCAGTTTTGATTGTATTAACCCATCTCTTTAACACCTTCCTTTAATAATAATATCAATTTATTATTTATAAGTTAAAATTTTTTTAAATAGGAGTAACACTTTTTATAGAGTTAACATAACATAAATAAGGAAAAAGTTTTTCTTAAGGTAAAGGGAAAGGAGTGCTTTGTAATGGCTGATGGATTTGGCGGCGGATTTGGCGGCGGCGCTTTTACCGGTGGAAATTTTGCTGCTCTACTGGCTAACTATATTGGTGAAACAGTCACTATCTTTACAAGCAGCGGTGGTCAATCCGGTGCAGGTTTTACAGGAGTTGTTCTTGCTGTAAATGAGTGCTTTGTACGATTAATTACAAGGATAGGGCCTCCTCCGGGATGTTCACTTGGTAACGCTTGCAGCAACTTTAATGTTGGATATGGCGCAGGATATGCAGGTGCAGGCGCCGGAGTTGGAGCAGGTGGCTATGGCGCAGGCTACGGTGCAGGAGTAGTTCCGGGTCCGGTACTTCCGGCAAGTGAAAATGGTGCTTTAACTGCAGGAGGATGGAACGGTTACCCTGTATATACAGTCGGTTCTGTAACAGATATTCCTATTGCAGCAATTGTATCCTTTGTACACAATGCTGTATAGATAAAGGGGTTAGAGAACTTAGTACATGTTTTATGGAGCTGGGTCGTAGGTATTTTTATACTTACGACCCAGCTTTACCTTTATCAGAATTATAACAGGCACTGGCACCAGGAAATTTGGCAGTAACATTATTAAATATGAAAACATAGTATATTATGTAAACGATATTTGGAGGTGATACTATGGATTCAAGATATCTTCCCTACTACGGCGGTCTTTATGATGGAGCATTACAGCCAGCGCTTTACTCCTACTTAAGCGGCGGTTATCCGTTTGGATGGTATGGTTCAGGATATGGTACCGGTTATGGCGGCTATGGCGGATACGGTGGGTATGGTACCGGCTATGGTTATGGATTCCCATATGGTGGATACAGTGGCTATGGATATCCTTTTGGTGCTTATGGCGGCTATGGAGGAGCAGGTTATGGTGGCGGCTATGGGTATGGATATGGCTACTAGGTTATAGAAATAACAAAGCAGTATTTGTAGAAAACGCTAACTCAAAGACCCGGATATTCCGGGTCTTTGCTATTTAATATTAATGTGTTGTATCTGACTCAATTTCATGCTGTAGGATTTCATTTATACGCTTCTCTATTCTATCAAGGTCTAAGTCAACTTCTTTTTTCATACTCCTTCTAAGCATAGGACCAATCTTTTGTATATCATCGCGGATATCACGCAAGAGTTCTAATGCTGCAGCAGCCTCCAATTCTTCCTGTGGAACTTCAACCATATTTGCAAGAATGGAGTTTTCAGTTCTTGAAGCGATAACCGGGTTTTTTATATCTTCTATATATACAAGGGTTCTTCTACCGGGACCCCGCTCATCTTCTATCGGTTCAAGACTAACAATCTTATCTGACCGGACGAACTTTCCATATCCTAGAGGAACCATAATGTTTTCTCTGACATCCATACCAATCACCCTTAATAAATTTATATGACTGCAATAAGTAAATATAGTGTATGAGTTTTTTAGAAAGTATATACAATGTTATTATTGGAAGTTATGTATTCCAGCTTTGTCGAGTTGTAAAAGCTGTATCTTTCTTGTATAATACTATTATATCGTTATATAGAGCAGCATGTTCCAGTGCCTTGTGAGATAGTTAATTTCCGGAGTCAACTAAAAAAGTATCATAGAAAGAGTGGCAGTTTACATGTCAAGACAAATTAAAGCAGATATTCTGCTGCTTATAATAACAGTCATATGGGGATCATCGTTTGCCTTAATGAAAAATGTGCTTGAACATATACCTTCATTTGCATATTTGTCATTAAGGTTTATTATTGCAGCAGCCGTGTTATCACTGGTTTTTATGAGAAAGTTCAGACTGGTTAACAGAAAGGCTCTAATATATGGTTTCATATTGGGATTTATGTTATTTTGCGGCATGGCTTTACAGGTAACCGGACTTTATTATACTACTGCTTCAAACTCTGCTTTTATAACCGGATTAAATGTTATGATGGTCCCTGTTATATCAGCGGTATTCCTTCGTAAGAAACCCGATTTAAATTCTACTGCAGGAGTTATTCTAGCTTTTCTGGGATTATTTTTCCTATCCGGCGGACTAGACTCCCGTCTTAATATCGGAGATCTTTTAACTCTTCTTTGTGCAGTTTGCTTTGCATTGCAGATAATATTTATCGACAAGTTTACCGGGGATCAGGATGCGGCTTTATTGGCGGTACTGCAGGTAGGGTTTGCAGCAGTCCTTTATTCCTTTGTATGGATAGGAGTAGACTTTACACCCGTTAGATTTAATCCAACAGTAGTTATAACTCTAATCATAACAGGAGTTCTGGGAACTGCTCTTGCGTATGCAGGTCAGACTATTGTCCAGAGGTTTACTTCGCCTACCAGAACAGCTTTGATATTCACTGCAGAGCCGGTATTTGGTGCAGTATTTGCTCTGATTATTCCCAATTCCCTTGGAATCACCGAGACATTGCAGCAAAATACAATAGTTGGATGTATCCTGATACTGTCAGGTATGCTGGTGTCTGAAGTTAAGCCCATGGGTAGAAAATCCGGGATTTAAGTCTCTGAAAGCAAAACACCCTATTTGAAAAATGCACCGATTGTACATATTTAGGTCTACAGCAGCAAAACCTATAATTGAAAATTAATTATAGGAGGCTTTATATGTTTGATAGTGATATAAAAGAGTCCTACGAGAAGAGTGCGAAAAGGATGAGAGGGGATGACAAAACGTTTGCCGCTCACCTTAAACCTGAGGACTATAACGATCCGGGCATACATGTTCACCCTTATAAGAATGTAGACGCAGATTATAACAGCATTGAAAAATCACCTCAAATGGAGACTTTGCATAAGTGGCAGAGGGAACACATTAAGAAAGACGACCAATCCAAGGAGGGTTATCCCCTAAACGTTATACTTGATCCCGCTATGAGGGAAATGTACCAGGTGGTACATGATATGGGTATGACTAATGTCTTTGACAGGTTCAGCCAGCAGCAGCCGATCCAGTGTAAATATTGTATCGAAGGTTTATCATGCCAGTTGTGTGCCAACGGACCATGCCGGATAAGTCCCAGGGCACCGAGAGGAACATGTGGAGTCGATGCTCATACAATGGTTGCCAGAAATTTTGTGTACAGGCACGTTACAATAGGTACTTCGGCAAATATCTTTCATGCCCATCAAGCAGCTAGAACACTTAAGGCTGCCGGTGAGAATCCTGAAAGCGGTCTTAAGATAAGAGATGCGGATAAGCTTAGAAAATTTGCCGATATGGCCGGGCTTGATGCAAACAAGCCCATAGATAAGTTGGCAGTGGATTTTGCCAACTGGGCTATAGAAGACATTCACGGGCCATATCACATCCCTTCAAAAACTGTAGAAGCATTTGCTCCGGCCAAAAGGAAGGAACTTTGGAAAAAGCTTGGATTGTTTCCGGGTGGAGGATATAGCGAGGTTGCATATGCCCAAACCAGCTGTATGACAAATTTCAGGTCTGATCCTGTAGAGTTTTTGTTAAACAGTGTAAGACTGGGTGTTGCCAACGAGTATCAGGGCCTGTTCCTATTGGATATTATACAGGAGATCCTTATGGGAACCCAGGAAATACAGACCAAAAAGCAGAATATGGGCCTTCTTAAAGAAAATATGGTCAATGTAGTTACCAACGGTCATATGCCTTTATTGGCTCAAGTTGCTATTGATCTGGCATCAAGTGATGAATGGCAGCAGAAGGCGAAAGCTGTTGGAGCAGACGGAATACAGATCCTGGGGCATGTTTGCGAAGGACAGCAGCTTATTAACTATGAGGGAATGCACAATCAGAAAGGATATGGGGGGCAGGAAGGCGAGTGGCTGTCACAGGAGTATCTTTTAGCTACAGGAGTAGTTGACATGTTTATGTTTGACTATAACTGTACAGTAGCAACCATGCCGCTTTTTGCGGAGCGCTTTGGTACTAAGCTTTTAAGTACGCATCCTGTAATAAAGCTGCAGGGAACCGAAACAATAGATTTTGTCCCCGAAAGAATGAAGGAGCAGGCTGAAAAGGCTTTAAACATGGCACTGGAATCTTTCAAAAAACGAAAAGCATCAAACAGGAAAACCTATATTCCCCCTCATGTATCCGACTGTATGGTAGGGTTCAGTACCGAATCTGTAAAGAAAGCTCTTGGGGGAAGCTTCAAGCCTTTAATCGAACAGATTGCCAACGGTAATATAAGAGGAATAGCCACAATAGTTGGCTGTACTACTGCAAGATATGGGCAGGGTGGAAGTAACATATTTAAGATAACCAAGGGTCTAATCGAGAATAATATTCTTGTTCTATCCGGTGGATGTACGTCAGCTGTTATGCAATATACAGGCCTTACTGACCCTAAAGCTGCTGATGAAGCGGGAGAGGGCCTAAAAGCGGTTTGTAACAAACTTGGCATACCTCCTGTACTTACTTATGGAGCTTGCGTAGATATAGGCAAAATGACCCAGACTGCAAAGGAAATTGCCGATGAACTGGATGTTGACACCAATAAGCTTCCCCTTGTTATAGGAGCACCGGAATATCTGGAACAAAAGGCAGTAGCTGATGCCTGTACTGCTGTTGCCTTAGGTTGGCTGGTACACGTAGCCCCTGTACCGTCAATTACCGGAAGTGATGTGGTAGTAAAAACACTTACAGAGACAACAGAGACTTTGGGGCTTGGTAAAGTAGTAGTGGAAATGGATGCAGAAAAAACGGTAAAAATATATACCGATCACATTGAAAGCAAACGTAAGGAACTGGGATTAAATTAAAGTTATATAACAAGTTGAATTTCAAAGAAGTTTTGGGCAGCAACCTGGAACTTCTTTTTTTGAGTTGCTTGAAGCCAAGCTTAAGCACTAAAAATCCGGTGGCTCGATGCCAGTGGGTTTTTGTTTGAGCTGTCTGGTATCTTTTTTAATTTTTTATTGCTAAGAGCTACTAGGAAGAGTATAATTTATTTATGTAGTTAATTTATGGTAGTACGGTAGGATGGTAGAAAATCAGTTATTGTATATCTAAATATCATTTCGAGGTGTAATTCCATTTTCTCCTCTTACCAATTATTTCATTTTATGCAACATAGTGTAGTGCTCTTGTATAACATGATTTTTAATTTAGGAGGGGGAAAAAATGTCTAATAGTGAAGCATTAAGAGAAGCTATGCCTGTCAAACAGAGACTGGAGATCAACATTGTGGGAAGTCTTATCGACCGGGTTACTACAGTTTTAGAGGAATTTGAGCCGGGGCAGAAGGACTTTATAATCCCGCTTGAAAAATTCGGTGTTGAACCAAGGACTGTGAAAGAAGTAGTTGAAAAGGAAGTTGAGATTACTGTCCCGGCAAGACTGCATCCTTCAGTACTTGATATGAACAGGTTTAATCTTAACCGTGCAGGTGGGGGAGGTATTGGAATTGGTGTTCAGATTTACTTCCATGCAAGGGTAAAAGCCTTGAAGGAGCCTAAAATCATTGTTAAAGGAGAAAGGACTCTGATAATCGAGCACTTCTGCCACATTTTCAAGGAATTGCTGCAATATTCAGGAGGGTTCGAAATTGAGCTGTATGATCATAAACGAAGGCATGTGGGTATGGGTTCTTCTGCTGGGACAATGTGTGCAGTTTGTATCGGGATAAACGAAGTGTTGGGAAGACCTTTTACAGGAAGGGAATTAAGAAGGATTTTAGGATATCACTCCTGCGAGGAAAGTCCGACTGGTAACGGTTATCTTATTCGTGCATTTGAAACAGGTATTGGTGCCATGGTAGGCGTTAACGGCGGCTGGGTACTGGGAACCGATGATCTTGAAATGGTATATAGGGTTGATCTTCCGGATACAAAAGCAATAATTTTCATACCGGATGTTCCAAGTCTTGAGGATGAATTTACAGGAAAGGAAACAGCGGCAGAGTCAGAGGCGGAGCTTTTATTGAGAAGGGCAAGATATCTTGACTCCATGCAGTCCTGCATAAAATCGCAAATTATTATGATGAATTTACTTCCAGCTATGATAAAAAGGGATCTGAAAGCAATGGGGGATGCCATGTTCGATTTATCCTTCCTGGGCTCAAAAAGGGCTGAATGTGAACAGCACGGTTCCTATGGTGCACCTATTTACAATTACATAAGTACTTTTAGAGAAATAGGGGCAGAGGTTGCAGGTATGAGTTCAGTAGGTCCTACTATATTTGCTATTACAAGGAAGCAGGATGTATATGATAGAATCCTGAAATATCTTAGAACGCAGAATATTCCTGAAAGCAGGATAATTGAAACCATGGTTGATAATGTAGGTGCCAGGATTAAGGAAAACGGTATAGAAAGGGCTTTTCAGAATGAAGGATGGCTACAGGGTTAAGATTTGTGGAACGACCAATATGGAAGATGCCTTGATTTCTGCAGGAGAAGGTGTGGATTATATAGGGGTAGTTATAGAAGTGGAGTTTTCAAAACGGTCTCTTACTATTGAAGAAGCGGAAGGTATATTCTCTAACTGTCCTGTTCCTGCAGTAGCTTTGGTTTTTAACATGAATGAAGAAAGGCTTCATTATCTTATTGATAGGTTAAATCCTTTTGCAGTTCAGTTTTTAAGTCAGGAGGATTATGGCCTTGTCAGGTATCTTAAAAGTACTTACCCTAATACGCAGTTGTGGCAGTCTATTCATCTGCCTGGCGCAGGAGATTCTGTGGACATTGGGACAATCAGGCATGCAGTGGAGCATTATATTGAGGCAGGTATTGATGTATTGCTTTACGATACGGTGGCTACTGTTCAGGGAGTACAAAAATTCGGTGGTACAGGGCTGGTTTCGGATTGGAGTTTGGTAAGAAAATTGGTTAAAGAAGTTGATCATAGGGTACCGGTTCTTCTTGCAGGGGGAATAAATCCCGATAATGTTCTGGAAGCACTAAAGAACGTAAAACCTGACGGAATAGATCTTTGCTCGGGTGTGGAGTCCGTTCCTGGAAAGAAAGATCCGGACAGAATTAAAGATTTGATGAAGAAAGTCTGTGGAAAAGACTAGGAGGAAGTTGAATGAAAGCAGCAGTAGTATATGGAAAGGATGATATAAGGATAGAAGAATATCCTACTCCAAAGGCAGACAAAGGAGAAATAGTAGTAAGAATAAGGGCATCAGGAATTTGTGCAACTGACGTTAAAACACTTCTTGGACAAGGATTGCCAAAGGATCTTCCCACTATTTTGGGCCATGAGGTTGTAGGTGAGATATTTGAGTTGGGAGAGGGTGTATCCGGTTTTGAGGTTGGAGACAGGGTAGCCGTTTATCCTATTGCTGTATGCGGCGAATGCTATTACTGTAAAAACGGGCGTCACAATCTATGTATGAAGGAGTTTGGTCTTGGACACGGCATAGACGGGGGATTCGCAGAGTATGTGAAGCTCCCTTCACAAATAGTCAATATCGGCGGCGTAATAAAAATACCTGATGAATTGACATATGAAAAAGCTGTATTGGCTGAACCCCTTTCATGTGGACTTGCAGCACTGCGGGTAAACAGGGTAAAGAAGGGAGACAAGGTTGTCATCGTAGGAGCAGGTCCTATGGGCCTTATTCACCTCAAGGTTTCCAAATGGGCTGGAGCAACTGTAATTATGGCAGACCTTTTAGATAGAAGACTTGAGACTGCAAAGCAGATGGGAGCAGATTATTGTATAAATGTTTCACAGTCAGATATACTGGAAGAGGTTAAAAAAATTACGGATGGTTTGGGAGCAGAAGTGGTCATAACGTCGCTGGGCATTCCCAAGGTAATTGAGGATAGTTTGAAGCTTGTACGCAATGGGGGAGTTTTAAACATTTTCGGTGGCCCTCCTGCAGGGCAGACTATTAGCGTAGACCCTAGATGGATACACTACAGTGAAATTGTTCTAACAGGTTCATTTGCAGCAACACCCGATGATTTTAAAAAAGCAGTTTATATTATTGCATGTGATGAGATAGAAGTAGAAGACCTTATTTCGGATAAATTTACTTTGGATAGCATGCTCGATGCCGTTGAAAGGGCTAAAAGGCAGGAGATGATTAAAGGAATTGTATTGATTTAGGAGGGTTTATATGAACGGAATGGAAAGCCGTATGAGAAGAATTATAAAGAAGGAAACAGGAAGGAGTCTGGTGGTTGCTGTTGACCATGGTATGGCTCTTGGCCCAATGACAGGTATTGTTGATCTTAAAGGGACTGTTAATGCACTGGATAGGACAGGAAAGGTTGATGCATGGCTGATTACGAAAGGTATGTATACATATGCTTTTGAGCCTGAAGGAAGTCCTGGAGTAATTATGAGAGCAAGCGGTGCAGCGACTATCACAGGTCCGGACTTGACACACGAGGGAATAACATCGTCGGTGGAGGAGGCTTTAAGTCTTGGAGCTGATGCTGTAGCAGCTTCAGCTTTTGTAGGCTCGGATTTTGAGCACGAAACCCTGTCTGACCTATCAAGGCTGGCTATAGACTGCCGGAGGTGGAACGTGCCTTTGCTTGGGGTAGTAGGTCTTGGAAAGACCAACGAAGAGAAGAAAAAGGACCCTCGCTTTATAGCTTTAGGAGCAAGAGTATGTGCCGAGCATGGAGCCGATATAGTAAAAACATACTATACGGAAACCGATTTTGAAAAAGTGGTAGCTGGGTGTCCAGTTCCTATAATGATAGCGGGAGGCCCAAAGTGCGAAACAGACCTTGATACGCTCAATATGGTATATGGTGCTCTTCAGGGAGGTGCAAAAGGTATCGTCATGGGACGGAATGTGTGGCAAAGTCCTCACCCTGACGCCCTATTATCCGCCGTATACGGCCTTATACATGAAAACATGAGTGTAAAGGAAGCAGGGGAACTGTTAGAGCACGGCATACATGCAAAAAATGGTTGATTTTTATTAAAAACCATGGAAGCGTTAAGCAGCTCAACACGCAGATAATTATGTGAATTTATTGTGTTACAAACTCGAAATTTGTTATATTAAAAGCATTAGTAGGTGGCATATGTATGCCACCTATAACTTTATTTTATGCTCTAATAGATAGTAATAACTTTGGTTTTGGTCAGGAAATTTATTCATGTTATGGTTAAATAGATAATACTTGTTGCGACTTGGATAAATGATGTTGTAATCATAAAAAATTGAAAAGTTAATATGAAAAATGCCTCCACATCTGATAAAAAATAATAGTAGTAATTGAGCAAATCTGTTCGCATACTAACTGCGTGGAGGTGAAATAAATGAATAAAGATAAACATGTTCTTCCCGATATGGAAGATACTCTTTCAAACATTCTAAAGAGAGAAGCTAGGGATGCTAAAGCCAGAAAACGGAAAAAAACAATTTACGGGCCTGATAATGAACCTCTCACAAGTGTTGATATTGAAGTTGGAAGAGAGTAAGCTTGTAGTAAAAATATAATAATAAATACAGGGAGAGGGCCTAATTAGAGAGTTCTCTCCTTGCAAAAAACGAAATAGTGATTATACCGGAAACAATGAAAATCACTCCAAGCATATGTACCCATAAGAAAGATTCACGAAGGATGATGTAGGACAATATAACAGAACTAACGGGCATAAATCCGGTATATATTGCTGCCGTACTGGCTGGGACCTTTGATACACCTCGAAACCATAAAATATAGGCCAATGATGTGACAACAATACCATAGTATACTATGTAGGACCAATGTTTATAATCAATCAGCAAAAAGTCGACATATCTAATCTCAATTAGTGATATCGGCAAAAACAGTATAAAGGCAAATAAAGTAACAAAAGTTGTTCCGCTTAGGGAAGAAACAGTTTTTGAAGTCATTTTTCTTAAAATAGTCAAAAGAGCCTCGCCTGTAACAGCAAAAAGTACTAACAAATTGCCAAGTAAAGGGTATAGGCCTTTTGCGGAAAAGTTCACTATATTTACTGAATTTATAGCTAATACGCCTATGGTGGTTATTAAGACTCCAAGAATTTTATACCGTGCTATGTTTTCTCTTAGAAAAGCGAAAGATAGTACTGCAACAATAGCAGGAGTAGTGCTTGTTATTATTCCGCTTTCAACAGCTGTAGTGTACTTTAAGCCATACATTATGAATACCCTGAACAGAAACATTCCTGATAGAGCCTGTAAAAACAGTATACATAGATCTCTTTTTTTGATAATATAAAACTTTTTATCGGTGGCAAAGCATACTGGTATAAGAATAAGCAACGCAAATGCAAGGCTTAGACTTTGTGACAGGAATACCGGCAAACTGCCTGTTATCAACTTGCCTACCACTACAGAACTTCCTGCTATGGCTGATGCAGAACACAGTTCAAGGCTAGATATAAATTTATTATACATTTTTACTTCACTTCCTTACTTATTTTGTTTTTTATATAATATAACAGGTGATAAGTGGTTAGTTGAAGATCCAATTTGATTATTTTTTTTAGTACCAATTCCAAGGAGGAGTATATGTTTTGGCTGAATATCCATAAAGCATCCGGAGTTCCGCTGACTAAGCAGGTATATGAACAAATACGCTCAAGGATACTTAAAGGCGAGCTTAAAAAAGGTGAAAGGCTTGCATCGTCCCGTGAATTGGCCATTAACCTGGGTGTATCGAGGAATGTTGTAATAGAAGCCTATGAGCAGCTTGAGGCAGAGGGATTTGTTAAAAGTTTATTGGGCTCGGGTACTTATGTTGCTGAAGGTGCTTATCTTGGTGAACTAAGCACAAGCAATACAGATAACGCAGGAACCACCTTTAGTAAAAATAAACCTCATGTAGAAATAATAGATTTCAGGTCGGGTACTCCTGCACTGGATCTATTTCCTTTCAAGAAATGGGGACAGTTACTTAATAATAATTGTATTTATACCACAGCTTCAGAATTTGGTTACGGAAAACCACAGGGATGCGAAAAATTAAGACAGGTTCTCTCGCATTACCTTATAAGAACAAGGGGAGTTAATTGCAGTTCTGACCAGATAATTGTAACTACAGGAGCTGTTCAGGCTCTACAGTTTGTTACAAGTCTTTTTCTTTCAGCAGGTGATGAAATTGTCCTGGAGGATCCCTCCAATTACGATCTTCAAAGAATATTGACATATACAGGAGCATCCATCCGTCCAATACCTGTTGATGAACAAGGGATCGTAACAAACCTTTTATCACAGGGCAAAATTCCGAGGTTCATCTATGTGACTCCTTCCCACCAGTTTCCCATAGGTGGAACTTTAACAATTCAGAGGCGTATTGAACTTATAAAATATGCAAGAGAAACAGGGTGCTACATTGTAGAGGATGATTATGACAGTGAATTCCGTTATGAAGGTCCGCCTATAAGCTCTCTCCAGGGGTTGGACCCCGACAGGGTAATATATATAGGTACGTTCAGCAAAATAATGTTTCCTGCACTCCGGATTGGCTATATGGTACTTCCGACACAGTTTATAAAGAGGTGCTGCAGCTTGAAGCGACATGCTGACTTTCAGACTCCTATACTTGACCAGCTCGCTTTGGCGGATTTTATTGAAGAAGGTTTACTGGAGCGCCATATATCAAGAATGAAGAAAGTCTATTTAAAGCGCCGTCAAAAGCTTATTGAGTCCCTTGAGACCTATTTTAAGGGTCGGCACAAGATAATGGGAAGGTCAACAGGTCTGCATATGGCTGCAGAATTTGATTTTTTACCATTTACGGGTTATTGCAACTGTCTTAAAAAAGCAGGAGTTCGTGTTTATCCTGTTGAAATACATTCAATTATTAAAGGAAATAACCTTGATAAATTGATTTTAGGCTATGGAAACCTGACTGAAGAACAGATAGGCGAGGGTATAAAGCGTATGAAAGAGGCTTTTAAGCAAAAGATGAAGGGTATATAAATATACATATATACTGTTTGTCTGTGTTATAGCATCAAATAAAAAAAAGCGATTGTATATTAATACTTTCGCTTTTGTAATTCTATGAATAACACTGAAGGCCATGTTTGTACGGTTTCAGTCATTTATAGTTTATAAAATGGTTACTGAAGTTTATTATCTGAACTTACATAGCCATCACCGGCTATATCATTTCGGTTATCTATTAAATGAGTCATACCTCTTACCAAAGTATCATCTTCAAGTACACTATACAGATGATAGCCAAGGTCCTCCCGGTCTCTTAATACCTCCTGAAGGACTTCTTCAGTTCCATAATCATCAAGTTCTTTAGCTCTTGCTATTTGTTTGCGCATCATTTCCTGTAATTTTAACTCATGCTCAAGGTCATTGCGGATGAAGTCTCTCATAGTGTAGCGGCCCTCAACCTCATGCTTGATATAGGAAAGTTCATGCTGTGTCACAGGATGTGCTGTTGGTACACCCCCAAGTCTTGCTACCCTTTCCCCAATCATATCAATATGTTTTTGGGTTTTTTCCCTGTGTTCATCCAGGAGATGGTGCAAGCTTAAGAATGCTTCCGCTCCTTCAGTCAACCAGTGGTGTTTGTTATACTGGTGCAGAGCAACAGTCAACGCACACTGGTGATCATCAAGCATTAATGCCATTTCCTTCCTTACTTCATACGGCAGGCCTATTCCTGCTCCTTCCTGCTTAACGGTACGGGGTTGCTGCCTTAAAACCATGTTGTGATTGCTGGAATGACCGGGCATATTGGCATTAAAGCCGGATTTATCAAGATTGAACTTGCCTTCAAAGTTGGTCATGCCAGTCATGACGTTCTTAATATCCTTAGGTACGTTGTTATTTGTTTGTCTTTGTTCCATAAAGAACCTCCCATTCTTTAATTTGAATTTTATATTTCGAATATTATTATTTCAATTTATGAAAAATATATATATATTTAATGCAAAAACAAAAAATAAATGAAATTGTTAAGAACAAATAATTCTAACAGCTCGGAGGGTTTATGAAGATAGAGGGGTATTTTGGAAATATAAAAACGGCAAATGAAGCCGTATCAAAAATTAAAAGCTTAGGACTTAACAATGCTGTTGTAGACATAAATGACCACTATGTGGATGACAGAAACGTAGTAACAAATTTGCCCGGTACTGAGACAAGTGTAAGTAACTCTGGTTTGGTATTGGAGTCAGACGATATAACTTTTAATATGGCCAAGGCTCCGCTCGAGGGTGCAAGCCCCATGGTCAGCGGAATAGGAAACTTTGAAGAAATTGCCGATGTAAAGTGCAAAGTAATAGTAGAAGCCGATGACGGCAGTGCAGAAAGGGTAGAAAAAATTATAAAAAGTATGGGAGGGGAATTGGATAATCCCAATATAGATAAACCTAAAATGAGAAACGAAAGAGATATTATGTTATATAACGTACTTGACGAGATACGAAGAAATACGTAAAAAACATCATGTTTTACCAGAAGGGTCTAAAAGCTTCTTTGAAAACTTTTCTACATTTTCTATTGAAGTTGATACCTGTTGGAGAGACACCAGCTGATTTTCTGCGGCTTCAGCAATACTCTTAAGTTCGGACAGACTTTTAGAATTTATATCGCATAAATTTTTGACTATTTCAGCAATCTTATCTCCATTTTTTGATACACTCTGTGTGAGATTGGTAGCACCTTGAATCTTATCATTTACTTCTTCACTGGCTACAGAAATCATTTCAAATGCGTTTACTGAATTATTTATAACTTCCATGCTCTTAGATACCAGTCCGGCAGTTGTGTCTATATCTTTTACAGCCAAATCGGTTTCAGTAAGTATATCTTTGATCATCTGTGAAATTTCCTGAGCAGATTTATGGGATTGTTCAGCAAGCTTTTTTACTTCACTGGCAACTACAGCAAAACCTTTTCCATATTCACCGGCTTTTGCAGACTCTATGGATGCATTAAGAGCAAGAAGGCTTGTATTATTTGCAATCGCTGTAATGACTTCCGCTACCTTGTTTATTTGACTTGTTCTTTCTTTAAGGCTGTAAATAGTATTCTTGGTTTTAATAGTGTTGTCACTTATAATACGTATTTCATCTATAGTGTTTTTAATTGACGATTTACTGTCGTCAGTCATTATTTTGAGCTGCTGCGAAATACTTGAAACAAATATGTATTCTTTAGCAACTTCATCCAGGTCTTCTGATATACTGACAGCTGCTTTTGTTGCATCACTAATGAAGCTCAAAGTTTCATTAGAGCCTGCGGAGATATCACTTGCACTTGCAGCAATTTGCTTGCTTGCTTGAAGAGTTTGCTTTGACATCTGCGATACTTCGTTTATAGAACTGACTAAACCGTCCGAAACTTTTGAAGTTTCTTCGATTATACAGGATAAACTTTGCAATGACTTTTCCTGTTCACTAAATGTTTTCATCATTCCACTAAATAGCTTTTTAGAGCTTTGTGAAAGTACAATAACAATAGAAGCACAAACCAGGACTTCAGCAATCCTGATAATAGACATACTAAACCAATTTTCCTGGTAAACCTGTGGTAAAAGCTTGTATCCAAATAAAGACGATGCTATGATAAGTAAGAGAGTCAATAGAGTAGAATATATTGTAAGCTTAAATGAAAAATACAGGCTTGCAGTGGCAATAACAAGTAACCATAATGCACCTGTTTTATTTGCACTAGCCACATTGGCAAGTCCCAAACTTAAGGCGAGAATTGTAATAATAAAGTATTTTATCCATCCCCCTTGCTTTTTAAGAACCAGTGTTACCAGAGGAATAGTAATAATCGACAGGTGAATAATGAAAACAGCTGTTTTAAGAAAAGATGCTCTTACAGGGGTCCACTCAAAAAGGATATATAAATCACACAGAACCATTATTATACTAAAGACCGCCATTATTTTACCTATAATGAGGTTGGAGCGTGCTTCGT
Source organism: Bacillota bacterium (assembly GCA_049325575.1). Lineage (GTDB taxonomy): Bacteria > Bacillota > Clostridia > Acetivibrionales > Acetivibrionaceae > JBMOLK01. The sequence continues at coordinate 27,454 of JBMOLK010000128.1, forward strand.
TTTTGAATAGAATGTCCTCTTTATTCATTTTATATGTTCACTCCTTAAAATGAAAAGACTTTAAGCTGCTGTATAAGCTAAAGGTTATACGGTATATGGTTTTGCTTAATGAAAAGAATAAAAAAGTTAAAAACTAATATATTAGCACTTATGGATACAACCTTAAATACCCAGTACATTTTCTGACTTGTGAAGCTGTTATAAGGTTTAAACCACTGAATTACAAAATGATTACACTAAGAACAATTGAAGAATCTTGAACATGGTTTAATAAATCTACAATTTAAATTCTATGAAAAACACAGCCTTCTGTCAAGCAGAGTAAAGTCTCTTTTCTAGGCAATAGCAACTAATAGCTTATAATATATCCCTGCAATATTAAAAATCTCTATATGAGAAATAATTGCAGAATTTGTTTTAGGATTATATAGCGCAAATCTCTTAAGAATATAATATCCTATCTGGACATAGTGATCTATTATGAATATAATCACCTTATATAAAAAAGATACAAGTTTATAAAAAAGGTGGCTGATTACAGTGAAAAATATCTTCTTTAATGCCCATCATTCTCCGATAGGGGCTTTTTCAAGTTTTACTCTGGGATTCAAAGGTGCCAAAGGCGGTTTAGGGTTGGAGCTGGGAAAGCCAGCCGATCAAAATATATATATAGGGTTGGAATCCAATGAGGGAGAGTACTACGAAGCATTTCCTTTCTTTGAGTATTCTAAAGACGAGAGCAAAAGATTCGATATAGAAAAAACGGATAATAACACTGAAAGGAGTCTTGCTGTCATACCTTTTAAAGATAGTATGATAAAAAGGGAATATAGTATTGGAACAGATTCATGGCATGCAAAGGATTTGAGTTTTACTGTATTTTCCCCGGTCTGCCCGATTCCTGACCCGGAGCTGGCAGAGGAAGCTTTGCTTAAAAGGGTACTGCTACCGGCTGTGTTTATTGAAATGACTGTAGATAACACGCAAGGGAAAAAAGCCAGGAGAGCATTTCTGGGCTATGAAGGAAATGACCCCTATACCGGTATGAGAAAGCTTAAAGGCACAGATGGCAGTAAAATTACCGGTATAGGCCAGGGGCGAAGTACTGCAATAGTATCCTCCGACCCGGGTGTAAAACCTGTTTTGGGATTTAGTATTGAATATGTACTTAAGAATGCAATGGAAAACAATTGGACATTTGGTCTTGGTAACTGTGGAGCACTTATAATAGATACACCTCCAGGACAAAAATCGACTTACCGGTTTGCTGTATGTTTTTATAAGGGAGGCATAGTAACTTCCGGAATTAATGCTTCATATTATTATTCAAGGTTTTTTGACTGTATTGAAGAAGTTGCCCTATATGCCATGGATAACTATAATACCATAACTAACGCTTGCAGGGAATCAAACAATATTATAGAAAGCAGCAGACTCTCCGAAAATCAAAGATTTATGATAACTCATTCAATCCGAAGCTACTATGGTAGTACGGAGCTTCTGGATTACTGCGGGAAGCCTTTTTGGATTGTAAATGAGGGTGAATACCGCATGATAAATACACTTGACTTGACTATTGACCAGATATTCTATGAGCTTAAAATGAACCCGTGGACTATAAGAAATGTTTTGGATATGTATTTGGAGCGTTTCAGCTATCGAGATAATGTAACTTTTGCCCATGATAGTAAGGAATATCCAGGGGGGATTAGTTTTACACATGACATGGGAGTTGCCAATATAGTGTCAGAGCCGGGTTATTCCTCATATGAAATGAGTGGCCTGGATGGATGTTTTTCGTACATGACCCATGAGCAGCTTGTGAATTGGAGCTTATGTGCAGCCGTATATGTGGAACAGACAGGTGATAGACAGTGGCTAAAGAAGAATTTACATATTTTAGTTGAGTGCTTTGAGAGTATGCTGAACAGAGATAATGCAGACCCAGGAAAGCGTGACGGCATAATGAGCATGGAAAGCATCCGTACCATGGGAGGAGCAGAAATAACAACCTATGACAGTCTTGATACTTCTCTAGGCCAGGCTAGAAACAACATATACCTGGCAGGTAAGTGTTGGGCCCTATACGTGGCATTTGGAAAGCTATTTAAGGAGGAAGGAATGCTTGATCTTTCAAGGCAGTCATTCTTGCAGGCTAAGAAATGTGCAGATACTATCATAGCTCATGTTACGGATGAAGGTTTTATTCCTGCGGTTTTAGGAGAAGGGAATTACTCCAGAATAATTCCTGCAGTAGAGGGATTAGTTTTCCCCTATTTTACAAACTGCAGGGAAGCACTGCGGTTTGATGGGGAGTTTGGGGAGTATATTCTGGCACTTATAAGACATTTGGAGAATATACTGGTACCTGGAACCTGCCTGTTTGAAGACGGTGGTTGGAAGCTTTCATCCACAAGCAATAATTCCTGGCTTAGTAAGATATATTTATGCCAGTTTATTGCAAGGCATATACTTAGGATAAAGTATGATATACAGGGAAAAGATGCGGATGCTGCACATGTTGAGTGGCTTACACATACAGAACACTCATATTGGTGCTTTAGTGACCAGATTATTTCAGGCATTATTTCAGGAAGCAAATATTACCCGAGGGGTGTTACCAGTATCCTCTGGCTTGAGGAAGAGAGCCAATAAAAATATTGATTTGTGAAGTGTGGACCAAATCAAAAAAAGCCGGAGAGTTATCTCCGGCTTTTTGTCAGCGTGTGCTATTACATGCTCTGTGAGGCCTGCATTTGCTGTTCACCATGTGTAGGTCTGTTTTCAAGATCATGCAGTATGGCTTCAGCAATATTGTTGCAGTGGTCTCCTATTCTTTCAAGGTTATGAATCAACTCAACAAATATAATTGTTGATGTTGGATTGCAAAGACCGGAGTTAAGCCTTTCTATATGCCTTATACGAAGCTTGTCTTCAAGATCGTCTATTTCATATTCCTCTGACAATACTTTCTTTGCAAGGGCGGTATTATCCTCACTCAAAGATTGTATTGCATCATCAACCATTTGGTTAAGTTTTGTAAAGGCATCTGTAATATCATAAATTGCTTCCTGAGAGAAGGGAAGGCGCTCTTCTACTTTCTGGACAGCAAATTCAGCTATGTTTTTACAATGATCTCCCATACGTTCGATGTCGTTTGTTACATGCATAAGCCCGGCAAGCCTAACGGACTGACGTTCGGTGAGGGAGCACTGGGAAAGCATTGTAGAGAGATATTTTACAATCTCGCATTGAAGCATGTCCACTATTTCTTCAATCTCATGGACCTTTTTAGCGCAGCTCATATCTGCATCTACAAAGGCTTTTTTTGCATTTTCCATCATTTGCTGAGCCAGGGTCGCCATCCTTGAGAGTTCTTTTGTTGCCAGATCCATTGCTATTGATGGATTGTTTAGAATTTTATTGTCCAGGAACAGAACTCTTTTTTCAATGGTGTCTTCCTGACCCCTTACAATAAACGTTACTATTTTAGCCAGCAGCCAGATAAAAGGCAGCCAGAGCAGAGTATTTAGAATATTAAAAGAAGTATGAGCGTTTGCAATTTGTCTTGCTATTATTTCAGTTGATGCACCCTTAGGGGATATAAACTCAACAAACCTTGCAAAAACAGGTATAAAGAACATGAATACGGTTGCTCCGATCAAATTGAATACGGAGTGTGCCACTGCTGCTCTCTTGGCATTTACTCTTGCTCCTATGGCTGCAAGAAGAGCTGTTATTGTAGTACCGATATTATCTCCAAAAAGTATGGGCAAGGCTGTTTTTAGCTTTATAATGGCCTCACCGTCATGACCCGGCTGCTGTGCAAGGTTCTGAAGCACTGCTATGGTGGCGCTGCTGCTTTGAACCACTACAGTCATGAGAGTACCTACAAAAAGGCCGAGTACAGGGTATGATCCAAGCTGAAATATCATGTCCGAAAATACCGGACTCTTAGCCAGCGGCTTCATAATATCGCTCATTATGTTTAGACCCATAAACAAAAGACCGAATGCAAAAACAGTTTGTCCAATGTATTTGACAATCTTTTTCTTAAAGAAGAAAAAGAATATGAAGCCTAAAGCAGCTATAGGATAAGCATAATGGCCAATTTTAAAGGCAATCAGCTGAGCAGTAATTGTTGTTCCTATATTGGCTCCCATAATAACTCCAATAGCTTGCGGCAGGGTCATTAGTCTTGCACTAACAAATCCAACAACCATAACAGTTGTGGCACTGCTGCTCTGGAGCAGTGTTGTTACTGCTGTTCCAACTATTACTCCAAGAATGGGATTACTAGTGAGTATTTCCAAGATCCGTCTCATTCGCTCCCCGGCAGCTTTTTGAAGGCCGTCACCCATAAGATTCATACCGTATATGAACACAGCCAGTCCGCCGAAAAGTCCAAACAATGTGTTTACTAAATCAAATTTATCTCCCACAAATCTACCCCCTTTGAAAAAATGGAAAAATTAACTTTATGTTAAACAACCCTATTAATTTTAACACGGAATCAACAAAAAGCACAATAAAATTATAAAACTAAATTTTAAAAATTTGTCGATTAATATACGGCTAAAAGGAACTGTTAAGCAAAACTGGTATTATTTTCATTGTAAAGAATACGATACATTACCCAATTTCCTTTATGCCACCTATTTTAATCCTTCAAACTATCACATACAGGTAAGGTGCGGAGTAAAATTGCAGTGTAGAAAAAAAGCCGATAATCTTTGCGATTTAATAGAATTTTCAGCATACAGCAAATTTGACAGGGTGCAGGTCATTTGTGAAGGGTTTGGAAATGTCTATGATGAGGTATGCTTTATACCTGCAAACCTTGGAAAGAAGAGGGATGAAATAAAGTATACCTATTCTGGAAATATTGAATAGAATCCTTTATAATCTTACTTCTAGTTGACTGCCTATTGTAATTTCATTTGCTGTCACAATAGAGTCATATGCAAGGATTATAACACCTTTTTCTTTTGCATATTTCAATGCTTTTGCAAAATCCGGGTCCATTAGCCTGTGTGGGGTAAAGCAGATTACCCCCTTTAACTGTATCAGAAAGAATATATATCCACAGTATCCGTTTTCCACTGCATTTATCATTTCCAATACATGCCTGGTGCCTCTTTCGGTAGGGGCATCAGGAAACATGGCAATACCATCTTCCTCCAAAGTAACACCTTTTACTTCTATGAAGCCCCTGCCAAAGTTATTCTCAAAGTATAAGTCAAACCTTGAGCTTTTATAATTTACTTCCCTTTTTAGCGTATGGATTCTGCTGATTTCTTGAATCTTGTCCTGCTTTAATGCTTCATATACAACCTGGTTGGGGGCTTGGGAATCAATGTTTATAAGGGTTCTATCCTTAAAGCCGGCTATTAGTGAGTATTTGGTTTTCCTATTGGGGTTGGTGCTTTCTTCAAGTATGACTGGAGTTCCGGTATTTAGAATTTCCCTGCATCTTCCGGTATTCTTGACATGGACTGTTTCTTCCTTATTATCGAGGAGTACATGAGCAATGAACCTGTTGGGGCGCTTTAAAAATACTGCATTTTTTATAGTAGAATACTTCATTTTTTTATCTCCTAATTTTATATAATATATTATCAGCTATTAGCGAATATAAAATATTAATGTTTTTTAAATAAAAGCCGATTTAATTGACACATATATTATACAGGCATAGAATCAAAGTATATAGCAGGAATTTTTTAGATATTGGAGAAAATAATATGGAAGAAGGAATTGACTCGTATAAAAAGTTGACTGTTTTGTCACTTACCTGGCCAATATTTATTGAGACATTTCTTAGAGTTATGTTAGGTAACGTAGATACTTTCATGCTAAGTACCTACTCTGATGATGCTGTTGCTGCAGTGGGTATAACAAACCAGATAACCCATATTCTTATTATGCTGTATTGGGTTATATCTACAGGGACTACAGTTCTTATTTCACAGTACCTTGGAGCGCAAAAGAACAAGACGGCCTCGGAAGTTGCCGTTACTGCACTTACAGGTAGCTTGATTTACGGGCTTGTCATAGGTATAGGTGTATTTATATTTAGCCGGCAAATCCTGATGCTTATTAATGTGCCTCCGGAATTAATGGGGTATGCCCTTATTTTTCTAAAAATAGTGGGAGGTTTTTCATTCACACAGGCTTTGCTTGCAACTTTATCTGCTATTATTAGAAGCTACGGTTATACAAGGGTAACAATGTATATTACCATAGGTATGAATCTTTTAAATGTTCTAGGGAACAGTATGTTCCTCTTTGGACTTTTTGGGGTTCCGAAGCTTGGAGTAGCGGGTGTTGCCATCGCAACCGTTGTCAGTCAGACTATAGGCATTGTCGTCATGATAACTGTCATGTTCAGAAGCTTTAATACAAGTTTTTCTTTCAGGTGCCTTATACCTCTTCCGAAGGAAACGATAAAGGATATATTAAGAATCGGTTTGCCTTCAGCTGGTGAAGGAATGGCTTACCACTTATCACAGCTTGGAATCACCCGTATTATAACGATGTTGGGGACAGTAGCCTTGACTACGAGAGTTTATACGTTAAATCTTATGCTGTTTATTATGGTTTTTGCCATAGCAGTGGGCCAAGGGACTCAAATCGTAGTTGGTCACCTTATAGGAGCAGGTGATAATGAAAAAGCCCATGATACTTGTCTTAGAAGCTTGAAAATAGCTGTACCAATAGCAATTGTTATAGCTGCTGTTTTATCCCTTTTTTCAAAACCCCTACTTGGGATTTTTACAAACGATCAATCTGTTATTGAACTGGGAAGCAGGCTCATGGTTTTGACACTTGTACTTGAGCCGGGTAGAGTTTTTAATATAGTTATAATAAATTGTTTAAAGGCTGCAGGGGATGTTAAGTTTCCAGTTATAATGGGTGTTATATCTATGTATGGGATAGGCGTAACATTATCCTATATTTTAGGGATAGTGTTAGGTCTCGGATTAGTAGGAGTGTGGATTGCATTTGCTTGTGATGAGTGGTTTAGAGGTATTATAATGCTCTGGCGTTGGAAATCACGTGTATGGGAGAATATGTCGTTTGTCAAAAGTCAGGGTTTGGACCAACTGGTTCAAGCTGAGTGAAAATGAAAGTGTCATCAACGGGAGGTAAGTAGATACAATGGACTTGAGATTGATAAAAATAATTTGAATGCAAGTGTATATGTGTGCCCTTTTTGATATCTGGTCAGTATAATAAAGTGAATGCTTAAGATTCATATTTTGCGATTTGCCTGTACTTTCTAGGGTATATATATAGCAAATGGGGGTTTTTTTATGAAAAGGGTTATGGTCATTGTTTTTATCATGGTATTTGTTGTGGCAGCTTGTGATGGCAATATCAAAAGTCCGAAAGTGAATGTTGTTGACAGTGTTTATGGAATCGAAACCGAATATCAGAATATTAGCATACCAAGTACAAGCAATACCACAGAGCCTTTGAAAAACGAGGGTGATGTAGAAAAAAACATTAATGCGGAAAAACTATCGGAAGATGAGAAGCTGACAGAGGATGCAGAAAAAAATAATATTACCGAATCGGACGTAATTGTTGATGAAAAAAAGATTGAAGATAAAAAAGCTGAAAATACACTGGAAGAAAAGGTTATAAGGATATTTGAATCAAAGATACCTGACAGTATAGAAAAGAATATTAAATACAACAAATATGAAGTGCCCACAGATTATCTATTAATCATGAGTTCTGAAGCCAATATCAGGGAGAAACCCAATACTTCTTCAAAAATTATTGGTAAGGCACATTATTTTGAGAAGATTAACCTGCTGGCTGAAGTTAAGGGTGAGTTCATAAAGAAGTATGGCAGTGACGGTTGGTTCAAGATTGCGAGGAAGAAAGACGGCAAAGTACAGGATGGTTATATATTCGGGAAACTTGCGGAACCAAGGACATTCCAGTTCGGAAAAATGGTTGATGCAATCAATAAATTAAAAAACAATGTGGAAGGAAGCACTACTGCATATATTTCAAATTACCAGAACAGGGTAGGAATAGCCCCACTCCATCAAGGCAGAACAAATGACAAATACGGCATTCAAAGGTATCAGTCTGCTCCTGCCTATTTTGAGGCAAGATCCAATTCCGACTTCAGGTACATATCGGATGGAACCTTGGTTTCAGTGATGGCAGAGACGGACAGTTTCTACAAAATAAAAACTTTGAACTTTGAAGGAGAATACTATGTACCGAAAAAGTATGTATCCTTCAGAGAATCATTAAAGACTCTAACGAAGGTAATTGTTGTAGATAGAAAAAATCAGAATGAAGGCGTTTTTGAGTACGTTAACGGCAAGTGGAATCTAATATCTTATATATTTGCTACCACTGGTGAAAAGGCAAGATTTAAGCTTCCCACCGAGCTGGGCTATTATATGGCAATTCAGAAGGTACACAGATTTTCATATCTTGATGATATCACAAGAGAGATATCCGGTTATGCACCTTACGCTATAAGATTTAACGGAGGAGCCTATATTCACGGTGTTCCGGTAGAATATAAAAAGGAAAACGGAAGGCTTATTGATCCAGGTATGCAGGAATACCTGTTTACAATCGGTACTGTTCCAAGGTCCCATAAGTGTGTAAGAAATTATACAAGCCATGCAAAGTTCCTGTACGACTGGGTTAAGATAGGTGAAAGCGCAGTTATAATAATTGAATAAAATTTTTCTCTATCATTTTACTTGAAAAAAATCTTATAAGAGGCCTTACACAATTTAGGTATAAGGCCTCTTGCTGCTTTAAGGCTTAATAAACATTTGCGTCCAGTAAAGTCTGCCATTTTGCGCTTTAGCAAGACCTACGCCAATTTCAGTAAATGACGGACTTAAAATATTATTTCTATGGCCTGGTGAGTTCATCCAGGCATTCATAACTTCTGCAGGGGTCCTTTGACCCATTGCAATATTCTCTCCTGCCGCAGAATACCTGATTCCGAAGGATTCCATCATTCTAAAAGGCGAACCGTAAGTAGGGGAAGTGTGTGAGAAGTAGCCTTTGTCTACCATGTCCTGGGACTTATATCTTGCAACTCTTGATACCTGCCAGTTGGTTTTAAGGGCTTGAAGTCCCTTCTTGGATCTTTCAATGTTAACAAGTCTTATGACTTCATTTTCCTGCGCTTTTACATCATCAATGTTTGGAACAGTTATTTTCTGTCCTGGATATATAAGCGCCGGATTTTTGATTTGTGGATTTGCAGAAATTATTTCACTTACACCCACTTGATATTTTGCAGCAATTTTCCACATAGTATCACCGGATTTTACGGTATAAACCTGTGATTGAGCAAAAACATGGGTGGTTAACATTAAAACAAACAAAAATACCGATAAAATTCTTTTTTTCATAAATTATATCACCTCATGTAATATTTTTATATATTAGATAAGTTTTTATGATATGAATATTCTGTAATTAATGAGACTAAATACAAATCAAATATTTAATGAATATAAAATAATGTGACTTATTTGGTATATACTTGAGGTGTTTATACAAATAATATTGTTGTAATTAAACCAACCTTTATCAATACATAAGAATGGAGGGTTGAATATGGATCTAAACGGGATAGAGAGTTTCAGTGATTGGGACAAATGGAAGCAAACCATAGCTAAAGCTGTTAATGTTGGCGAGGCAGTGGGTTTATCGGAAGAGTCGGTTGAAAAAATCGGCTTCAGGTTGGGGAATATTCTTTCGGCAGCAGTAGACCCGGAGAACCGTGAACAGAGGGTTTTGCAGGAGCTTTGGAGAGCAGGGGATGATGATGACAGGAAGACACTGACTAAGATGATAGTAAAGATGTCACAAACTGACGATAAATAGCTCTTAATATATCAATATTAAAGTTTAGGAGGAAACTAAAATGAAAAAAACAGCATATTTATTACTTGCACTGTTAATAACCGTTTCACTGGTTGCTTGTGCTGTACAGAATCAGAATATCCAGCCGAGGGCTACTGTTGAACCGACACCGCAAGCAACTCCACAGGCATCACCGGATGGAACACCCCAGCCCAATGTTACTTATAAGGATGGTACCTATCAAGGTATAGGAGATGAATGGCAGTATGGACAGGAAGATGCTACTGTTGTAATATTGGACGGCAGAATTTCAAGTGTTGCATTGAGAAGACTTGATAAAGAGGGAAAGGAAGTTGACTACAATATTTTTTCGGGTAAGGAGATAGAAGGCAGGGTTTATCCCAATCTCAAACAGTACAGGCTTGATATAGCGGACAGGATGATTGAAAAGCAATCTTACAATGTTGATGCAATAAGCGGCGCTACAGTCAGTTCGGAAAACTGGAAGCTGGCAGTAAAAAGAGCATTGGAAGCTGCTAAAAAATAATGAGTAATTTTATATTAAGGGTCTTCAATTTCCTTGAAGGCCCTTTTAGCTTTTTCTTTATCTTAGTGTAAAATTATCTAAAGAGGTGGAACTGTAAAAGCAGATAAAGAAGATGAGCAAGCCATTTGAATCAAATAGGCTTAAGGAAATCTATGTTTATCTTTACAGTTCGCTATCTTTAAAATATAGTATAATCTAAAGATATACTAAATAGTTTTTTGGAGACTGATATGAAGACTAACCAGGTTATGGAGGTTGCGCTTAGAGCAGGCGAGATTTTGCTTACAAACGGAGCAGAGATTCACAGGGTTGAAGATACGGTTATAAGAATATGTAGAAGCTATAACATAGAGGCTGAGTGTTTTGTACTCCCAACAGGTATATTCGTGACTGCTGTAGGTAAAGATGAGAACCCGGTATCTTTTATTAAACGTATAAAAGGAAGAACAGTTGATTTAAAGAAAGTTGAAAGAGTTAATTCATTTTCAAGAAGTCTTAAAAGAAATCCGGTCTCATATAGTGAAGCTGATAAGGCCTTAAACGAAATTGCCGGTGAAAAAGGTTTTAATTTTGTTACAAGATTGGTTGTTGCAGGTATTACGGCATTCATTTTCACCTTACTTTTTAAAGGGTCTATATACGATTCAATAGCATCATTTTTTATAGGCATGCTTATTTACATATCTAAAGTTAAGATATCAAGAGCTGGCATATTTGAGTTTTTTGAATATTTTGCATCAGGGTTGGTTGCAGGAGGAGTAAGTCTTGCAGTTGTAAAGCTTTTTCCGGTTCTTAATATTTACAGGATTATTATCTCGTCCATAATAATTCTGCTTCCTGGTGTTGCAATAACAAGTGCACTGACGGACGCTCTTCATGGAGATATAGTTTCAAGCCAGTTCAGACTTGCAGAGGCGGTATTTATAGCGGTTGCAGTAGGGGTTGGGGTAGGTATTGTATTATCTTTAGGATTACGCTATCTCTAGTATAGAGGTGAATTATGAAGGAAATTATTTTAGCTTTTATAGGCAGTATTTGTCCAGGTATATTGTACAATGTAGAAAAGAGAAATTTAGTTTGGATTGGCCTTTGCGGCATGTCTGGGTGGATTACCTACAGCCGTTTTTACGCCTTGACGGGTGAGTTGGCGTTTTCAACTTTTCTGGGAGCTGTTGCAGTGGGAATTTATAGTGAAAGTTTGGCAAGGCTCCTTAGAGCTCCCACCACCATATTCTCCATACCTGGGATATTTCCCCTTGTACCCGGTATAACTGCGTATAGTGTTATTCAGTATATAACTGAAAGAAGGCTTTATGAGGCTGCAAGCAAGGGCATTGAAGCAGTATCCAGTGCAGGTGCAATTGCATTTGGAATTTTACTGACTTCTGCTGTATTTAGAATATTTAAACGGCTGGGAAAAAGGAAGGCAGATCCTGCTTGAATAAATATGTTTTACTAGCAGGATCTTATATATTTGAGCCTATTTTGTGCCTGTTCTTCCTTATATAATATTCAAAATATATAGATGTGTGACTGTAAGTTAGCCTTGCTGCAGAGTATTTGTTTAGTCAAGTTCCATTGTAGATAGAACTTCTTTTTGAATCGGTCCCGTTAATTTCATTATTGTTCGAAGAACTGACCTGTACTCGGAATTTACTTCAGTCTTCTGCTTTACTATTGCAGAGAAAAAATAAAGCAGATTTAGACTCTCCATTAATAAGAATAAAGCTTCATACCTGGTGAAATATTCTGAACCCAGGTCTTCTGCAGTTGAAATTTTTACAAACTTTTGATCTTCTATAAGATCTGCAAGAAGCTTCTTAATGCTGTAAATACTTCGCCTGGAGTTACTGGTAAGGTACTGTTTTGCATGCTTGTAGCTTTTTTGAAGATTAGGAAGCAGGAATTCCTGTACATATGCTCCTATATCTTTTGCATCCAGCATCTCAATTTGGTATATTGAATCAATTCTGGTTATATCCCAATCGAGCCTTAAATTGGTTAGGTCTTTCACTTATATCACTCCTTTACTTTTTAACATTTGAACCAATGAGAAACATTAATTTACTATGCGAAAAATTGTGATTTACATAATATGTTATGCTGATGTTTTATTAGATGATCCAAGAATATTTTGAAAAGTAACACCTCTAATTATTTATAATTCCAGATAACATTATATTATAAAATACTAATACTGGCAACATAATAATTGGAATATTCTTCATGTATTTTGTTTGCATTGACCATATCTTGACACGAACATAAGTTTGGTGTAAGCTGAATCTTAGGGTATTGGCTTAAAATATCGATATATATTGGTAGATAATAGGAATCTGGCAGTTCTAACTAATGTAATAGGAGTGACATAAAAGTTATGGTAAGACAAAATACAGTTGAAAAATACGGGAATGAAAGTATAACATCCCTTAAAGGTGCTGACAGGGTAAGGATGCGTCCTGCCGTAATATTTGGTTCAGACGGCATAGAAGGTTGCCAGCATTCAGTTTTCGAGATTCTATCCAACTCAATAGATGAAGCAAGAGAAGGTTTTGGTAAGGTTATAGAGGTTACAAGGCATAAGGACTATTCCGTCATGATAAAGGACTTTGGCCGGGGTATACCCCTTGACTACAACGAAAAAGAAAAGCGGTACAACTGGGAATTGGTGTTCTGTGAGCTGTATGCAGGAGGTAAGTATAAAAACAATTCAGGTGAGAATTATGAATTCAGCCTTGGGTTAAACGGGCTTGGAAGCTGTGCAACCCAATACAGTTCCGAGTACATGGATGTTACAGTTTACAGGGATGGCTTCAGGTATGACCTGCACTTTGAAAAAGGCGAGAATATAGGCGGTCTTATGAAGCAAAAGTGCATCTATGACAGCACCGGTACAATTATAAAGTGGAGACCGGACCTGGAGGTTTTTACAGATATAAGCATACCCCTTGAGTATTATACCAATGTTCTTAGAAAACAGGCTGTTGTCAATGCAGGTTTAAAGTTTGTTTTGTACGATGAAGAATCGGACCAGACTTTTGAATACTGCTATGAAAAAGGCATAGTTGATTATATAAGAGAAGTGTCAGGAGAGAAGGGCTTTACCGATATCCAGTTTTATGAGACAACCACCAGGGGCAGGGACAGGGAAGACAAACCGGAATATAAAGTAAAAATGCAGATAGCTTTTTGTTTTAATAATGAAATCAATATGCTGGAATATTACCACAATTCAAGCTTCCTTGAACATGGAGGGTCACCTGATAAAGCTGTTAGGAATGCATTTGTATACGAAATAGATAGATGCTTAAAGTCACAGGGCAAATACAACAAGGATGAGTCAAAAATTACTTTTCAAGACGTACAGGACAGCCTGGTACTTGTGACCAACTCATTCTCAACAATAACAAGCTATGAGAATCAGACAAAGAAGTCCATAACCAATAAATTTATTCAAGAGGCAATGACAGAATTCCTAAAACAGCAGCTTGAAGTATATTTTATAGAAAATAAAATTGAAAGCAGCAAGATTATTGAGCAGGTTCTTGTAAACAAGAGAAGCAGGGAAACTGCCGAAAAAACCAGAATCAATATCAAAAAGAAGCTTAGTGGAAATGTTGATATATCAAACAGGGTCAAGAAGTTTGTTGACTGCCGGACAAAGGATATAAATAAAAGAGAACTTTATATAGTGGAAGGAGATTCTGCCCTGGGAGCATGCAAACTTGGAAGAGATGCAGAGTTCCAGGCCATAATTCCTGTAAGGGGTAAGATTTTAAACTGCCTTAAGGCTGAGTATGAAAGCATTTTTAAAAACGATATAATAGTTGATTTGCTAAAGGTTTTAGGGTGCGGCGTTGAGATAAAGACCAAGCATAACAAGGACCTTCACACCTTTGATCTTAATAACCTTAAGTGGGACAAGATAATTATCTGTACTGATGCCGATGTGGACGGTTTTCAGATAAGGACTCTTATACTTGCCATGCTTTACAGACTGGTACCTACCCTTATCCAGGTGGGAAAGGTTTTTATTGCAGAGTCGCCGCTTTTTGAAATAACTGCAAAGGATAAAACATATTTTGCTTATTCAGACAAGGAAAAGAATGATATAGTATCAAAATTAAAAGGAAAGTATACCATACAGCGTTCAAAAGGTCTTGGCGAGAACGAACCGGAAATGATGTGGCAGACCACTATGAACCCTAAGACAAGGAAGCTTATAAAGGTGCTTCCGGATGATATGGAGAAAACAGAGCAGTTTTTTGATCTGCTTTTAGGTGATAACCTGCAGGGAAGAAAATCCTATATAGAAGAAAATGGATACAAGTATATGGATATGGTTGATGTAAGCTAAGATGTTAAAAGTGTATAGTAATTATTATCTGCGGTGAGCGGGTCACAAACATAGGAAGTGCATTTTTAACATTGAGAAAGACAGATGTTAGAAAGCGCCAGTGTCTGGATGTATATTGGAGAAAGGTGAAGAGATATATGCCCTCAAGCAATTTAATTGAACAAAAGATAGTTGATACTTTAGAGAAAAATTATATGCCCTATGCCATGAGCGTTATAGTTTCAAGGGCCATACCTGAAATAGACGGCCTAAAGCCCTCCCACAGGAAGCTTCTTTATACAATGTATAAAATGGGGCTGTTGACAGGCGGAAGGACAAAATCTGCAAATGTGGTGGGCCAGACAATGAAGCTCAATCCTCACGGTGATATGGCTATTTATGAGACCCTGGTAAGGCTGACCCGGGGTAATAATGCCCTTCTGCATCCTTACGTGGACTCAAAGGGGAACTTCGGAAAGCAGCATTCCAGGGATATGCGTTATGCAGCGCCCCGATATACCGAGGTGAAGCTTGACAGGATATGTGAGGAGCTTTTTAGGGATCTTGAAAAGAACACGGTTGACTTTGTTGACAACTATGACGGAACCTTAAAGGAACCGACACTGCTTCCTTCCACTTTCCCCAATGTTCTGGTAAATGCAAATCAGGGGATTGCTGTCGGTATGGCAAGCAGCATATGCAGCTTTAACCTTGGAGAAGTATGTGAAGCTGCAGTTCAGTATATAAACGATGAGAATGTTAATATTATGGAGTATTTAAAAGCCCCAGACCTGTCTTCAGGGGGGCAGCTTATATACAGTGAGAAGGATATTGCAGAAATTTACAATACTGGCAGGGGAAGCTTCAAGCTAAGGGCCAGATACAGGTATGACAAAGAGAACAGCTGCATTGAAGTATATGAGATTCCCTACAGTACCACTACTGAAGCTATAATAGATTCGGTTATTGATCTTGTCAAAAACAATAAGATAAAGGATATAGTGGATGTAAGGGATGAGACTGATTTAAGTGGTCTTAAGATAACCCTTGATATCAAGAAGAGTGCAGACCCAGAGGCACTAATGAATAAGCTTTATAAGCTTACGCCACTTCAGGACAGCTGCAGCTGTAATTTTAACATCCTGGTTAACGGACGTCCAAGGGTAATGGGAGTTAAGAGTATTTTACATGAGTGGATTATATTCAGGGTGGACTGCATAAAGAGGCAGACCCTATACGACATAGATAAAAAGTCGGATAAGCTTCACCTGCTTCTTGGGTTAAAGAAGATACTTCTTGATATCGACAAGGCCATCAAGATTATTAGAAATACCGAAGAAGATGCCCTGGTAGTGCCCAACCTGATGAAAGGTTTTGACATAGACCAGGTACAGGCGGAATTTATTGCAGAAATAAAGCTTCGAAACCTTAACAAGGAATATATCCTAAACAGGGTCAGTGAGATTGAAAATCTTCAAAAGGAAATCGCGGAGCTCAAGGATATATATGGAAGCGAGAAGAAGATAAAGAAAATAGTAGTAAAGCAGCTTAATGAGGTCTCAAAGAAGTATGGACAGCCCAGGCGCACCGAGATTATTCATGAAGAGCATATCGAGGAGATAACTCATGAACACCTGATAGAAGATTACAATTTAAAGCTGTTCCTGACAGACCACAACTACTTGAAGAAAATACCCCTGACATCCTTGAGAACCAGTCCGGAACACAAGCTTAAGGATGACGACTTTATTGTTCAGGAGTTGGAAACCCATAATAAGGCAGATCTGCTGCTGTTTTCAAACAGGCAGACTGTGTATAAGGTTAAGATATATGAGATAGAAGACTGTAAGGCAAGCAGCCTTGGAGAATATCTGACAAACCTATTGGGCCTTGAAGATGGTGAGGACATAGTTTATATGGTAGCCACAGATGAATATAAAGGCTATATGGTATTTGCTTTTGAAAACGGCAAGATTGCAAAGATAGACTTGAGCAGCTATGCAACAAAAACAAACCGAAAGAAGCTTGCAAATGCCTATTGCGATCTATCAAAGCTTGTTTATATATCCCATATTTATGAGGATGAAGAACTGGTTGCTTTCAGCAGCCTAAACAAGGTACTGATTTTTGATACCTCAAATATAAATCCAAAGTCAACGAGAGATTCCCAGGGGGTACAGGTGCTTAAAGCCAAGAAGGGAAGCATAATGACTAAAGTACAAAAGATAGGTGAAGTAGGATTTAAGGACCTTGACTACTACAGGACAAAGAATATTCCGGCAATAGGCTGCTATCTAAAGGATGAAGATGGGGAAGACAATCAGATAAAGTTGAATATCTAGTCCTGCGCAGTCAAATTTTTATTGCCTTAATTATATTATTCTGCTACTATTAAAGCATAAAAATTTAATTTAGGTAAAGGAGATGGATAAATGTATAAAGGTGAGGTAAGATCCCCTATAGTAGTCCTTTTACTTTCCATAATTACCTTTGGTATTTATGGGCTATATTGGATTTACAAGTTTTCCGACGAAACACAAAAGTATTCAGGCAAGTCATCAGTGAGCCCTGCAGTTGAACTGATATTGTGTATTTTTACTTGCGGTATATACTATATATACTGGAACTATAAATACGGGAAAATAATAGCTGAATGCCAGCAAATAGCCGGGCTGACTCCGGAAGATAATTCAGTTTTATATCTGTTGCTTTCTATTTTTGGTCTTGGCGTTATTAGTATGCTTATTATGCAATCAAGCATTAATAAGGTATGGGAACAGGCTTAATATCAGGGAGTGAATCGACATAGAATCAAAAAACGGTTTACTGCTTTTAAAAGATAAAGTGAGAGCGTATAGGGTTATTCCAATCATGGCTTTGCTTTTGGCGCTGCCAGCCTTAGTACTAATCCTGGACGGTAATTTATGCATTATTAAAAATATCTTTGGTATTCCTTGTCCAGGATGTGGAATGACAAGAGCCTATTTGAACTTTCTTAAGTTTGATTTTAAAGCAGCATTTTATTACCATCCTCTGTTTTTGTTGCCCGCTGTAATAGCTGTGATACTTGTGTTTAGAAGGTATAAGTATTTCTCTTTACTTTATAGTAATAATTTGCTGTGGTTTACACTAACAGGGATTTTTATTTGTACATGGGTTATCCGGTTGGTTCTACTTTTTCCGGATAAAGCTCCAATGGATTATAATCCCGGTGCTCTGATACCCATGCTGCTGCACTACTTTAATTTATAGATTATACAAAAATAGTACTCTCTAGAAGAGAGTACTATTTTTTATGGTAGTTGCTTTATAAAGCTTTGGACTCTACCAGAAAGACTTTAATAATCCCCAGTATATACCTCTTAAGCAGTGTGTAGTCTGTAGAATTTATGCCTCCATTTCCGTCCAGGTCGGCTGCTTCAGGCACAGCAAAGGTTTTAATTATTCCAAGTATGTATCTTCTAAGGAGAACATAGTCTGTAGAGTCAATATTGCCGTCATTATTTAAATCACCGTACTTTACTGCAGGTGTAGGAGTAGGTGGAGGCGTAGCCTGCGGCCTTTCGGGTTCAGCTCCGTATACACGTCCCCCGGATACTGTAGAGTCTCCATCATATATAGGAATATAGTTTGTTTTTGTCATACTGCCGCCGAAGGGCAGTCCCTGGTATGAAAAGTCGTTGCTGTTGTCCCAGAATGCAGTACCGAGTGGGGCTGAAATCCTGAAAAACGTCTCTTTCTTAAATGCAGACTGTCCTCCCGGATAAAGCCTTATACCAGACAGATCAACATTAACATAATATATGTTTTTGTTGGTGTCCCATGGATGAAGGCCTGTTATTTTTGCTCCGCTGGCACTTCCTATTGTAATGTCCTCAGGCTTATAACCTGCACCTATAACCTCTGTCAGATCGACAAAGTACTTGAAGGAAAGCTTGTCGGTCACCCTTGCCGGCCAGCCTGTTATATTGTTGATACGGGCCCTGATTTCCACATAGTGCTTGTCTCTACCATTTACATAGGCTTCAATAAAGAATTCATCACCTGTTACTTCTTCTATAGCTTTAAAATCTGCTACAGGCCTGCCATCATATATATTGTATATTTTGGCCAGAGCGCCTATAAATCCCGCATTATAATCGCAGGCTACTTCGTTATTAACATAGTTTGAAATTTCATCCCTGTAATCATCAGTGTTACCTGGACCTCCCACTAGAGCTCCATAAAGTGTATGCCTGTGATAGTCAGGCACCTGCATGCTGTCGTACCAGGAGCTGTGGGCTGTTCTGTGATGAGGGCGCTTGGGAGGATTGACGCCGAACCCCACAAGGAAGCTTCTTCCGGTACTTCCAAGAGCATAATCTATCTGTTTTTTTGCGAAGTCTTTATAGATAACCGATTTTGATGAGTCGCATCCTTCCCAGTCAGCATAGATACTTGCGAGGAAAGCGGTGGTACTGGCATATCTTAGTGATCCCCAGGAGGAGAGCCATGCCAATCCTTTAGGTGTATAACTGATTTTAGTGCCGTTAACCCCTGTTGTCCAATAATCCAAATGTCTTTCTATGTTTTCCTTGTAAAAGGGCTTATTTGTAATTCTAGCCAGCAGAAGCTCCGCACCGTAATGTACATCATCCCAGCAGTGAGCCCACTTATAAGCTATTGTAGTAGTCTGAGGTTCGGTGCCCCAATAGCTTACATATTCCTCAGCCTTGGTAAGATAGGTTGCATCGCCTGTAGCCATATAGATCCATACTGCGGCCCAGGACAGCTCATCATAAAAACCGCTCCAGGACTTATAAAAGCTGTTGGCAGCAGTATACCCTGCATCGCTCTTTGTCTTATCTGCGAAGCTGTAAAGATCCTTTGCATGACTTAAGCAGAGTGCGGAATAATCCGGGTCCGTGTCTTTAAATATTATTGAAGCAGCTGCTAATGCTGCAGCTGTTTCTCCCGCAACAGTGGAACCGGGATTGGCAAGGTCAACCTTAAATGATGGTCTTGCCATAGTCATAACTTCAGCGGGTCCCCACCAAACATGGTCTATATCTCCGTCACCTACCTGATAGTAGTATACATCAGGTGATGGGTGGCATTTGATAAAGTAGTCGGTAGCCCATTTAATTTCATCCATTATGTATCCAAGCTGGCCGCTTTTAACAAAGGCTTCCTTCTCTTCGTAGACTGCCCATGCCAGCATAGCAGCAGTATAGGCCATAGGTAGATTAAACTTTACATGGTCCCCTGCATCATACCAGCCTCCGGTAAGATCAAGCCCCACATCCTTCCCGTCATTCATTCCCGAGTCAGCTCTCCAATTGTTTCTGATGGTGGCCGGAAGCTTACCCGAACGCTGAAACTCATAAAACATAATAGCCTTTTGTAATGCCTCTCCGTAGTTGTAGTCAGGTGCTGCAAACCCGGCTGTCGGTGGAACTAAAAGAACTGCAGCCAGGGACAAAATTAGAACCAGACAAATTAACTTTTTCATCATTACCTCCCCTTTGAAACTTTTATAATTTTACAGATTTATATCTTAATTCTTTCACTAATACTTCAAAAAATCAAGAAGAGTTACATAAAAAATATATATAAATCTCATAGATCTGTTCAAATTACAGCAATTAGGCTGGTACATGTTTATGCATTTTTATTAGGGGTAATTTCATTGATAGAACAATTATGTAAGCGCTTCATATACTGTATTATAAAGGATTGCTTAGCAAAGTTACAATAAATCCAAGTGCTTTCCTAAGGAGGTAAAAAAAGTGAATCCAATATTAATGACAATGAGAGGAGCTATGCAGCCATGGCCAATTAACAGTACGGAAGCTGTTGCTTATATACGAGGTGGTCCACTAGCTCCGGAAATCAGCGGAATTGTAAATTTTAAAGATGTGCCCGGAGGGACACAGGTATATGTTGAGGTGTCAGGCCTTCCCATGTACAGACCTGCAATAGGTAATGAAGACCCTACAGGACCTCATGGTTTTCATATTCATGAGGATGGAACGTGCGAAGTAGGTGATCCGGAAGACCCTTTCCAGGCAGCCGGGGATCATTGGAACCCTACAAATCAGCCCCATGGCAATCACGCAGGAGATTTTCCGGTACTGTTTTCAAATCACGGAATGGCGCGAATGTGCTTTTTTACCGACAAGTTTAAAGTTTCAGATATAATAGGAAGAGCAGTAATAATACACAAAAACCCTGATGATTACCGAACCCAGCCGGCAGGCGATGCAGGCAAGAGACTGGCCTGCGGAGTAATTGAACCTATGTATTGGATGTAACCCCCTTCTTTATAGATAAGTCATTTCAGCAAACAGTTATATTAAACTATTTGCTGTTTTTTATGGATAATATCTACACAAATCATTACCCAAACATATGTTTGAATAAAAGTTTATCTATGGTATAATTAATAAATAACTTTATTGATAGAATGGGGGTATATTAGTTATGCCTGAATTTGTGATTGCGTCTGATTATAAGCCTTGCGGGGATCAACCCAAGGCTATAGATAAATTGGTTGAGGGTATTAATTTGGGATATAGAGGTCAGACCCTCCTTGGGGTTACCGGGTCGGGGAAGACCTTTACCATGGCAAATGTGATAGAGAGGGTACAGAAGCCTACACTTGTTATTGCTCACAACAAGACACTGGCAGCGCAGCTTTGCAGTGAGTTTAAGGAGTTCTTTCCAAATAACTGTGTTGAATACTTTGTCAGCTACTATGACTATTACCAGCCGGAAGCCTATATTCCGTCTACCGATACCTATATAGAAAAGGATTCATCGGTAAACGACGAGATAGATAAACTAAGACACTCGGCTACTTCTGCATTATTTGAGAGAAGAGACGTTATAATAGTTGCAAGCGTTTCCTGCATTTATGGTTTGGGTGACCCTGAAGACTATACCGAACTTATGCTTTCTCTTAGAACCGGTATGACCAAGGATAGGGATGAGATTATAAGAAAACTTGTAGATATACAATATGACAGGAATGAGATAGACTTTAAGAGAGGAAAGTTCAGGGCGAGGGGAGATGTGCTGGAGATATTCCCTGCATCATCATCCGACAAAGTAATACGGGTAGAGTTTTTTGGGGATGAAATTGAGAGGATCACCGAGGTTGACTCACTTACGGGAGAAATAACGGGGGTAAGGTCCCATGTAGCTATCTTTCCTGCATCTCACTATGCTACAACAAGGGCTAAAATGGAAAGAGCCATACTTTCTATAGAGCAGGAACTGGAAGAACGGCTTAAGGAACTTAAGTCCGAGGGGAAGCTTCTTGAGGCACAGAGGCTTGAGCAGAGGACAAGGTATGATCTTGAAATGATGCAGGAGGTAGGTTTTTGTCAGGGTATAGAGAACTACTCAAGGCATATAAGCGGTAGAACGTCCGGAAGTTCTCCTTTCACCCTTATAGACTACTTTCCTAAAGACTTCCTTATGATAATTGATGAATCTCATGTAACCGTTTCCCAGGTAGGAGCCATGTATAACGGCGACAGGTCCAGAAAAGAATCACTGGTGGAGTATGGATTTAGATTGCCGTCTGCATTTGATAACCGACCACTTAAGTTTGCAGAGTTTGAAGAAAGGATTAACCAGATCGTATTTGTAAGTGCTACACCTGCAAAATATGAAAAGGAAAACTCGAAGCAGATTGTTGAGCAGATAATCAGGCCTACCGGGTTAATTGACCCTGAAGTTATAGTAAAACCGGTCAAGGGTCAGATAGACGATCTGATAGGAGAGATAAATGAAAGAGTTCAGAAAAGTCAGCGTGTGCTGGTGACTACACTTACCAAGAAAATGGCAGAGGACCTTACAGACTACCTCAAGGAATTGGACTTTAAGGTAAAGTATCTTCACTCGGATATTGACACCATTGAAAGAATGGAGATCATAAGGGATTTAAGGCTGGGAGTGTTTGATGTACTGATTGGAATTAATCTTTTAAGGGAAGGTCTGGATTTACCGGAGGTTTCTCTGGTAACTATTTTGGATGCTGACAAGGAAGGCTTCTTAAGGTCCGAAACATCCCTGATACAGACAATCGGTAGGGCAGCAAGAAATGTTGAAGGAAAGGTTATAATGTATGCCGATGTAGTCACAGAGTCCATGAGAAGGGCTATAGGCGAAACAAATAGAAGAAGAAAAATTCAGATGGATTATAACCAGGCCCATGGTATAACTCCTAAGAGCATACAAAAGGGTATAAGGGCTGTAATTGAAGCAACCAAGGTTGCAGAGGAAGAAGCCAAATACTTTATCCGTGGTGATGAGGACTCCATGGACAAGGATGATATATTAAAGCTTATGGACAAGCTTATGAAGGAAATGAAAGATGCTGCTGCAGATTTACAGTTTGAGAGGGCGGCAGAGTTAAGAGATAAAATAAATGATCTCAAGAAGAAAATAGAGTAGGGACGGTTTCCGTCCCTTTGCTTTACTTAATCCAATATATAAACGTCTACTTGCTGTATGCCAAACTCATTGGCCTTATTATAAATAACCAGTTCCCCAGGCTTGTCTTCGCCAAAGAATATATCTACAGAATGCCCCTTTATAAGGCTGCCTGTATCTTCAGCAACATATATTCCACTGAGGTGCTTGTATTTCTCGGGAAAAGATATGTATACCCTGGTGCCCAGGGGTATTACCGATGGATCTACGGCAATTGTCCGTCCAGCCTTGGCCTTTGTGCCGGACTTGGTAATACCGTATGCAGGATGTTCACGAGTTTTTTTGCAGCTTTTGTAGGATAAATCATAGGCTGTAGCTTTCATACACAGTTTTCCTTTGCTTTTCTTCATTACCTCTGAAATGTCCATCTTCTGCTGATGCAGTGAAATGCTTCTTTCGTATTCAATTATTGATTTGCTTCGCGACAATAATGCCATTTTATTTACAATACGTTTTTGATTGTCATTGATGGCAGTATCAATTGCATGGCTGGATGAAACAGGGGAAGATACCCTTCCTGCCAGTCCAATTATGGCCTCTTTGCTATTTGTCAGGTATTTGCTGTTGCTTAGGGCTATTTCATTGTTTTCAAGAGCACTTTTGATATCCTCATTAGAGTTTGTTGAATATATCTTTGGGAAGCCGGTTAAGGAATATATGAGAATTATAAGAAGTATTGCGGACTCTGCAGCCACCTTCTTAAATTTCATAGATAACTTGTTGTTTCCTGAAGAATCATTTGTACTAACCTTACGCAATATAGATTTTAAATCATCTGAAAATCTAGGGTTTTCTATCTTTCTTAGTATTTCTTCAAGAACTTCAGGGTAGTTGAGTTTGCAAATATCTTCAAACCTTAAGTAGTCGGCAAGATATTTAATATCACTGTCCAACACCTCTTTGGGTACTGGATTATTCAGTATATTGCTCAAAACGTCTCCCATTAATACTCCCCCATAAAAAGGCCTTTGTTGTATAATCTGTAAAATAGATCCGAAGCATTATTCTGTATATATAATATATTATAGCAAAAAATCCTTCCTTTTAAAGTACTATTTTCCTAAGTGCAATTTAAAGGATATAGAGAGCCGATAAAATTCCAAAAAAACATTATTATGCTACGGTTTTCCAGTATAACACTACAGTATTGACAACAGGCTGCAGCATTTGATAAAATACGTTTTGTAAACAAATGGTATGAACAATACTTAGTTCATACAAGAAATATTGGGGGGAGATAAATGGGGTTTTTTAAAATTATTAATAAGAGCCATTTGAAAGGATTTGTTGCAGGAATTGTTGCTTCTGCTATCCTCATTCCTACGTTTTCTTCAGCTGCAGGTACTTTGCAAAAAATAACAGCATCTATTAATACCGACATAAAAATTACCTGGAATGGAGCGCCTTTTGTCCCTACCGAACCGGATGGAACAAAGCTTTATCCTATTGTCTATAACAATAGAACTTATCTTCCCGTTAGGTACATAGCAGAAAAGGCAGAAGTCAAGGTGGGCTGGGATTCAATAACTAAAACGGTTATGTTAGACAATAGACTTAGTAAAGTAATTAGTTACAGCGAAGCTTTTGACGCAGTTGAACTTGGGATGACTATGGATAAGGTAGATTTTATCCTTGGAAGCCCCCAAAGGACAGAAGCTTCTAAATCATTTATTAGAAAGGACTATAGATGGCAGTATGACAGTACGGAAGTAAAAGGTGAAGATAATGACGGATATATTATAGTGACATTTATAAACGGTGAATTTAGCGGAAAAACTTCCTCCGGTGTTTCTAAAGAAATAGAACAGAAGATAGAAGGGCTTACTACCATTTCATCAATAACATCAAAACTTGGAAAGTGGTATTCTTTATCAGAAGTTCAATATGTTGAAGAGTATTATATTTGGGATTATCCTGATGGTGATCTTAAGCTAACAGTGAAAGATAATAAAGTTGTTGATAAGAAAAAAATATAAGATGTTTGACTTTAAGAAAGTTTGAAAGTCTCATGTAATCAAAACCTCTTTACCCTATAAATAGTAGAGTAAAGAGGTTTTATATATCTAAGGGATTTATTGTTTTATAAAAAAATAAACAGATAAATATGGTAAAAATCAATGGCGTAAAAAATATTTATAAAAAATACGAACTGATGTTTGCTTTTTTTGATATATTTGATATAATATTAGCTGTTCTTAATGCTAATTAGAAATGAAGCAGGTGTTTATATGATAAGGGATAATATCTTTATAAAGGGTGCAAGAGAGCATAATTTAAAGAATATAGATGTTGAAATACCAAGAGACAAGTTCGTGGTGATTACAGGCCTTAGTGGGTCCGGTAAGTCTTCGCTGGCTTTTGATACCATATATGCCGAGGGTCAAAGACGCTACGTGGAGTCTTTATCTGCTTATGCAAGACAGTTCTTGGGCCAGATGGAGAAGCCGGATGTTGATTATATAGACGGTTTATCGCCAGCGATATCCATAGACCAGAAGACTACCAGCAGGAATCCGCGTTCAACAGTTGGGACTGTGACTGAAATATATGACTATTTGAGGCTTCTTTATGCAAGAATAGGTATTCCTCACTGCCATAACTGCGGCAAGGAGATTTCGCAGCAAACTGTAGACCAGATGGTTGACCATATCATGGAGCTTGAAGAAGGTACAAGGATACAGCTTTTAGCTCCTGTGGTAAGGGGAAGGAAAGGCGAATATCACAAGCTTATTGAGGATATTAAAAAGGGTGGATACGTAAGGGTTAGAATAGATGGAGAGGTAATGGATATTAACGATCCTATAAACCTTGATAAGAATAAAAAGCATAGTATTGAAATTGTAGTGGATAGGCTTGTGGTTAGGCCTGATATTCATAAGAGACTTTCGGACTCAATAGAGACAGTGCTTCATCTAAGCAGCGGGATACTTGTTGTTGATGTTGTTGGAAAGGAAGAGCTGCTGTTCAGTCAGAATTTTGCCTGTAATGACTGTGGTGTAAGTATTGAAGAGCTGGCACCCAGGATGTTTTCTTTTAACAACCCCTTTGGAGCCTGTCCAGTGTGCAGTGGACTAGGGACGCTAATGAAGATAGACCCTGACCTCGTTATGCCGGACAAGACCCTGTCCTTGGCAGAAGGTGCCATTAAAGCCGGAGGATGGAACATAGCCAATGAGGAAGGCTATGCCAGAATGTATATAAACGCACTGACAAGGCACTATAATTTTAGTGTCAAAACTCCAATTGAAAAACTTCCTTCGCATATCGTTGATATCATTCTTTATGGCAACAATGGTGAAAGAATAAAGGTAGACTATGAGAAGGAATATGGTAAAGGCTCTTTCATGT
Source organism: Bacillota bacterium (assembly GCA_049325575.1). Classification (GTDB taxonomy): domain Bacteria; phylum Bacillota; class Clostridia; order Acetivibrionales; family Acetivibrionaceae; genus JBMOLK01. The sequence goes on from JBMOLK010000128.1 coordinate 54,030, forward strand.
CCTCATTTGAAGGGATTATTAACAGTATGGAAAGACGTTATAAGGAGACACAGTCTGAAGGAATGAAGCAGTACTACGAGGAGTTCATGAGCAACAACCCTTGTCCGGAGTGTAAAGGAGCCAGATTGAAGAAAGAAAGTCTTGCTGTCACTGTAGGAGGCAGGAATGTGTATGAAGTATGCTCTATTCCTGTAGGAGAAGCAAAGCGGTTTTTTGATGAGTTGAACCTTACGGAGAGACATAGACTAATTGCTCACCAGATACTAAAAGAGATAAATGAGAGATTGGGTTTTCTGGTTGATGTAGGACTTGACTATCTGACATTGTCAAGGTCTGCAGGAACACTTTCAGGCGGTGAAGCCCAGAGAATAAGACTGGCTACTCAAATAGGTTCAGGACTTATGGGGGTGTTGTACATTCTGGATGAACCAAGCATTGGTCTTCATCAGAGGGATAATGACAGACTTTTAAGGACCCTAAAGAAGATGAGGAACCTTGGAAACACTTTGATAGTGGTTGAGCATGATGAGGATACCATGTACGCCTCTGATTATATAATTGACTTGGGGCCCGGCGCAGGGGTTCATGGCGGACAGATAGTCGCCAAGGGTACTGTGGAAGAGATAAAGAGTAATGCCAATTCGATTACAGGCCAGTATCTAAGCGGAAGAAAAAAAATAGGGGTTCCGGAGAAAAGACGACAGCCCAACGGAAAATGGCTTGAAGTTATTGGAGCAAGGGAAAACAACTTAAAGAATATAGATGTAAAGATTCCTTTGGGAGTGTTTACATGCATAACAGGAGTATCTGGATCTGGTAAAAGCTCACTTGTAAATGAAATTCTGTATAAAAAACTGGCCAATGAACTTAATAAGGCAAGGTTAAGGCCGGGAGAGCATGACTGTATAAAAGGACTTGAGCACCTTGACAAGGTTATAGATATAGATCAGTCACCTATAGGACGTACCCCAAGGTCCAACCCGGGAACTTATACCGGCGTGTTTGACTTTATAAGAGAAATATTTTCAGGGACTACCGAAGCAAAAATGAGGGGCTACAAATCAGGCCGTTTCAGCTTCAATGTCAAGGGTGGACGTTGTGAAGCCTGCAGTGGTGATGGAATAATAAAGATAGAAATGCACTTTTTACCTGATATTTATGTGCCATGTGAGGTGTGTAAGGGTAAGAGATATAACAGAGAGACTTTGGAGGTAAGGTACAAGGGTAAGAATATTGCAGAGGTTCTTGATATGACAGTTGAAGATGCCCTTGAATTCTTCAAGAACATACCGAGAGTACAAAGAAAGCTTCAAACTTTATATGATGTAGGGTTGGGTTATATAAAGGTTGGACAGTCTTCAACCACTCTTTCAGGCGGAGAAGCCCAAAGAGTGAAGCTTGCCACCGAACTTTCAAAGAGAAGTACCGGTAAAACAATGTATATTCTTGATGAGCCCACTACCGGACTTCATATAGCAGATGTGCACAGGCTTATAGATATTTTGCAAAGATTGGTTGATGCAGGAAACACAGTGGTTGTAATTGAACATAATCTTGATGTTATAAAGACTGCAGACCATGTTATAGATTTGGGTCCTGAAGGTGGAAATAAAGGTGGAAATGTTGTAGCACAAGGTACACCGGAGGAAATAATAAAAGTTAAGGACTCCTATACAGGTCAATTTCTTAAGAAGATTTTATAGTAAGAGTCTTAAGTATTTGTAGTATCTTTCATACAAATTGTAAAATATACCCAGTAGTACCTATGTTGTTTAAGATGCAGATATCTTAATAAAAACATAGGTATTATAATTTACAGCAAGTTAAACTTGATTATTTATCCAGGTGAATAGAATGATGCTTTCAATATTGTTAGACCAAAGATATAATGTATGTTATACTTGAGATAAGAAAAAATTATAAAAGATTGTTAATTTTTCACTTTAAGATATGTGTTATGTAAAATTTATAATAAAGATAAATATTAGGAAATGTGTTAGCATAAAGTAGATTAAGTGGAAATGCAAGATTTATAGTATATGTGTAGACTGCTGCTCTATATGAGCTTTAGATAGGAGATGGTAGTTATGATGATGTGTTCAGTTTGTAAAGAAAATTTGGCAGTTGTATTTATAACAAAAATAATAGATGGTAAGCAAACACAGGAGGGACTGTGTTTTTCATGTGCTAAAAAGCAGGGTATTCAACCCATAAATCAGATTCTTGAGCAGACCGGTATATCCGAAGATGAGATAGATGACTTAAACAAGCAGATGGGCAATTTGTTTGAGGAAATAGATATAAACAGTTTGAACAGTTCACCTTCAGATACAGGGGCTTCAAACACTGCCAATCCTTTTCTAAACTTGATTAACAAGTCCTTTTTTAAGTCCAATGACAGTTCCAATTCAAAGGAAGAGTCTAAGGATTCAAAGGAAGAAGCCAGCAAGGAAGAAAAGGATAGTAAAAACAGCACAAGAACCAAGACCCAGGAGAAAAAGGCTCCAAAGAAGAAAAAGTATCTGGATGCTTATGGTACCAACTTGATTGAGAAAGCCAAGGAAGGTAAGATAGACCGGGTAATAGGAAGAAATAGAGAGATAGACAGGGTTATTCAGGTGCTAAATAGAAGAAACAAAAACAATCCCGTGCTGATTGGTGAACCCGGGGTGGGTAAGACAGCTATTGCTGAAGGACTTGCTGTAAGAATTGCTGAAAGGGAAGTTCCGGCAAAGCTTTTCAATACGGAAATATATGTACTGGATCTTACAGGTATTGTTGCGGGTACCCAGTTCAGAGGACAGTTTGAAAGCCGTATGAAGGGTATTATTGAAGAGACAAAGGCCCTGGGAAACATTATACTAGTCATAGATGAGCTTCATAATATAATGGGAGCAGGGGAAGCAGAAGGGGCAATGAATGCTGCAAATATACTAAAACCTGCTCTGGCAAAGGGTGAGGTACAGGTAATCGGTGCTACTACGCTTAATGAGTATAGAAAGCATATTGAGAAGGACACAGCCCTTGAGAGAAGATTCCAGCCTGTACTTGTTGAAGAACCTTCCGTTGAGGAAACAATAGAAATTCTAAAGGGTATTAAGGGCTACTATGAAAGCTATCACAGGGTTAAAATATCCGATGAGATAATAAGAACTGCTGTAATTCTCTCTGAAAGGTATATTACTGATAGATTTCTGCCTGACAAGGCTATAGATGTATTGGATGAAGCGGGGTCCAGAGCTAATATCAAGAATGTAGGGCTGGTTGAATTTGAAGCCATAAAAGAAGAGCTTAAGAAGGTACAGGAAGAAAAAGAGACTGCTATTTCAGCTGATTCCATTGAGGATTATCAGAAGGCAGCTGACCTTAAGGTTAGAGAGTGTAAGCTTCTTCAGCAGATAAAGGAAATGGAATATAAGAATAAGGACATGGAGATAACACTGGATGATGTGGCTTATGTAATAGAGTCATGGACCAAGATTCCCGTTCAGAGGCTCACTGAGATTGAGGCCAGGAAACTTCTAAACCTTGAGGAAAGGCTTCACAACAGGGTTGTAGGACAGAATGACGCGGTGAAAAGTGTAGCAAAAGCAATAAGAAGAAACAGGGCTGATTTTAAGAAGAAGAAAAAACCTGCATCCTTCATATTTGTAGGACCTACAGGTGTAGGAAAAACGGAGCTTGTAAGAGCTCTTGCCATAGAGCTTTTTGAAAGTGAAGAAGCACTGATAAGGCTCGATATGTCCGAATATATGGAAAAGCATACGGTATCCAAGCTTATTGGAGCACCTCCCGGTTATGTGGGATATGATGAAGGAGGACAGCTTACCGAAAAAATAAGGAGAAAGCCTTATTCAGTTATACTATTGGATGAAATAGAAAAAGCACATCCCGATGTTTTTAATATGCTTTTACAGGTGCTGGAAGATGGTAGAGCTACCGATAGTCATGGAAGAACAGTAAGCTTTGAGAATACAGTGCTTATAATGACATCTAACGCTGGCACCAGCCTTAAGGCAAGCGGTATCGGATTTGCAAATGACGGCTATATTGCCCTGGAAAATAAAATAAAGGATGTCCTTAAGGAAACCTTCAGACCGGAATTTTTAAACAGGATAGATGAGATAATTGTATTTAATGAGCTATCAAGAGACGAGCTAAGGCAAATAGTTGACCTTATGCTTAAAGAGATATTAAGTGAAGTTGAAAATAAGAATATGACAATTGAAATTAAGGACAGTGTTAAGGAGTTTATCCTTCATAAAGGATACGATCCAAAATATGGTGCAAGGCCTCTTAGAAGAACAATACAGAAGTATATTGAGGATGAACTTACCGATATGTATCTTAAAGGAATGTATAAGGAAGGAAGTAATATAGTGGTAGATGTGGAAGATGGTAATTTGGTATTTAAGTAATGTTTAAATGACCATAGAAAATATGCAAACAAAAGGCAGGTCTAATATAGATACCTGCCTTTCTCTTTCTTAGGCCGGAAACTGGATAATAAATTCGGTTCCTTTTCCAGGCTCGCTGATAACCTTTATGTCCCCATTGTATAGATTTACGACATGTTTGACAATTGAAAGACCAAGGCCCGTTCCACCCATATTTCTTGACCTTCCCTTATCAACCCTGTAAAAACGTTCAAATATTCTTGGCAGGTGTTCTTTGTCTATTCCTATACCGCTGTCTTTAATTCTTATGAGTACTTTACCCTGGAGCTTGTACGCGCTGACAGACACACTTCCTATTTCCCTGTTATACTTTATTCCGTTGTCTATGAGGTTTATCAGCAATTGCTTGATTCTGTCCCTGTTAACTTTTAAATTGATACTTTTATCTACTTCGCTGTTTAATGTGACACCTTTTTTCTCTGCTACCGGCTGCAGAATTGAAACAGTTTCATCTACAATTGACTTTAAATTATACGTGTCAATGTTTGAGTCTACATGCTTTGTTTCAATCTCTGAAAGCTGTAAAATATCATTTATCAATACATAAAGCCTTTCAGCCTCAATATCGATTATTTCAAGGAATCTGTATGCGACCTTTTTGTCCTCAATTGCACCGTTCCTTAAAGTCTCAATGAAGCCACGGATTGAAGTGAGAGGAGTTTTAAGCTCATGAGTTACATTAGACACAAATTCTGTCCTTATTTGTTCCAGCTTTTTTATATTGGTTATATCCTGTATAAAAGCTATTCCACCCAGGTTTGTGTTTATTTTATCTTTTGACTTTATAGGATTTGTGTAAATTCTAAATACTTTATCTTCAGGCAATGTTATTACAGCTTCACTTATTAGAGTCTTATTGGAGGTAATGGTTGAATTTAGCATGTTGTTTAACTGATTGTTTCTAATTACATTAAGAATATTCATTCCTATCAGTTTTGGATTATTCTTTACACCAAACATGTCACAGGCTATGCTGTTTATCAGCAATATCTTATATCTATTATCAACAGCTACAATACCGTTTTGCATACTGTTTATAATTGTATCAACCTTTATGTTTTTATCCTTAAGATCTGCAATGGTTCTTTCAAGTTTTAAAGCCATTTCATTGAAAGCCTTGGAAAGATCATTCAATTCATCCCTGGATTTAATTTTGACACGCTTTGAGTAATTTCCTGATGCAATTTCCTTGGATGCACTTATTATCTCTATTATAGGCTTGGTTATTGAATGGGAGAATCTTAAAGCAAGTACAGCTGTAATTATAAGACCCGATACTATTCCTATAACACTATAAATAAATATTATGTTTTCAATATTGTTAAGCTGTGTCAGGGGAACAGATACCCTCACAACCATATTATGTGATTCAATGGGAACAGCAACATATTCAAAATCGTATCCAAGGGTTTTACTAAATCTTAGACCCTTTCCGATTTTACCGTTAACAGCTTCCTTTACTTCTTTGCGGTCTAAATGGTTTTCCATCTCTTTATAATTTGTATTGGATTCGCCTACCACATTTCCATTAAAGTCGATAAACGTTATTCTTACATTCCTGTTGTCGGATTTTGAGGGGTCTGACCGGTTTAATATACCCGAGTATTCTTTAGCCAGGTCATTGTAATCAACATGTCTTCCTTTGGAGAATTCCGAAAGTAACTGGTACCTTATCAGCAGGGCTGTATTAATCAGACTTTGTTCAACTTCATACTTATAGAACTTGCGGGCCAGTTGTGAAGTAAAAAAACCTGTTACGGAAACCCCAATAACAATCAATACCATATAAAATAAAAAGATCTTTTTCTTCATTATATAAAGCCTCCACTAAACAGCAATCCTTTTTAGAATCAGTATATAGAAAGATAACAGAAAAGCCTAAGACAATAATATCCAGGCTTGGGAAAACTATCGGACTGTGAAAACAGGCTGCTTCCATAAAACTACTTTGATTCCCTGTCGCTAAACTTATAACCGATACCTCTTATAGTTTCAATATAGATTGGATTACTGTCGTCATCCTCAATTTTCTGTCTCAAATAACGTATATGAACATCAACTGTTCTTGTTTCGCCATAGTAGTCAAATCCCCATATTTTTTCAAGGAGCAATTCTCTTGAGAGGACTTTACCCTTATTCTGGACTAATAACTTAAGAAGTTCGAATTCTTTAAGGGGCATTTCAAGAAGCTGGCCTTTCTTATAGACTTCTCTTCTTGAACAGTCAATGGTAATATCCCCATGCTTTATAAGTTCATTTTCCTGGGCAGAAGTACTGCTTATCCTCCTGAAAAGAGCCTTGACCCTTGCAACCAGTTCCCTGATACTAAAAGGCTTGGCAATATAATCATCTGCTCCAAGCTCCAAACCAAGTACCTTGTCAAATTCTTCACTTTTTGCCGTAAGCATTATTATGGGAGTGCTTTTGGTAGCCGGATTTTCACGAAGCTGCCTGCATACCTCCAACCCATCTATACCCGGAAGCATTATATCAAGAATAAACAGATCCGGAACGGTGTTCCTGGTCTCTTTTAAAAGACTTTCTCCATTATCGAAGACCATTGTTTTATATCCACTGGATTCTAAGTTGTACTTTATCAACTGTTGTATGTGAACTTCATCCTCTACAGCAAAAATGAGTTTCTTTGACATTTGTTCACCGCCTTTTGAAAACAAGAAGTAGATATGTTCTGTCTATTATAATTTGTCTCCTTCGTCAGAATTATTAGTCGATTCAGTATGATTATGTTCTTTTTCTTTTCTCAAATCGGTTCTTAGGTCTATAAACGGATTATGAATACTGTCATCTTTATATATATGCCTTGTTAGATGGTCATGTTCACCGGTAACATTGAATACTACCCATTCACATATGTTTGTAGCATGGTCCCCCATTCTCTCAAGGTATTTTGCAATAAACATAAAGTTTATTGCCTGCTCTACACTCTGAGGATCATTCTTCATAATATTGATAAGCTCAAAGATTATTTTAAAGAAGAGGTCGTCTACAGCATCATCACTGTCACACACTTCCTGTGCCAAATCCACGTCCTGTTTGATATATGAATCTATAGCTTTATTAACCATTTGCTTTGCCAGCTCGGCCATTTTAGGAATATCTATAAGAGGCTTTATATATTTCTCGTTTGCCATTCTTATGGTTATTTCTGCAATATCGGATGAATGATCTGCGATTCTTTCCATATCGGTTATGATCTTAAGAGCTGTGCTTATAGTCCTAAGGTCTTTAGCCAGAGGCTGCTGCCTTGCTATAAGATTTAAGCATCTTCTTTCTATTGTCCTCTCAAGATCGTCTATTATATCATCACTTCTGAATATTTTCCTTGCCAGTTCAACATCCTGCTTTTTCAAAGCAATTATGGTGTTTTCAATTGATTCTTCAACCAGGCTTCCCATTTTTATAAGGTCAAGATGAAGTTCTTCAAGTTCTTTATCAAAAAAATGCCTTGTTACCATAGTAAACACCTCTTAATATAAAAAGAATTAGACTTTCTGAATTCATTATCATAAAATAATACTTTTGTATCAATGTAAATAATTATCCAAATCTTCCGGTAATGTAATCTTCTGTTCTTTTGTCCGAAGGTTTGCTGAAGATCTGTTCGGTAGAATCATATTCAACAACTTCCCCATGAAGGAAAAATGCGGTTTTATCTGAAATACGCCCTGCTTGCTGCATGTTATGTGTTACAATTATAATTGTGTATTTTTCCTTAAGTTCATCGATCAAGTCTTCAATTTTCAAGGTAGAAATAGGGTCTAGAGCCGATGTCGGTTCATCCATTAAAACAACTTCAGGTTCAATGGCCAAAACCCTTGCAATGCACAGCCTTTGCTGCTGACCACCGGAAAGACCTAATGCATTTTGCCTTAGTCTATCCTTTACTTCATCCCATAAAGCCGAATTTCTAAGGCTTTTTTCAACTATTTCGTCAAGCTTCGATTTCGACCTTATACCGTGTATTCTCGGTCCATATGCTATGTTATCATATATTGACATAGGAAAGGGATTGGGTTTTTGAAATACCATTCCAACCCTTTTTCTTAATTCAACTATATCATACTTCTCATACACATCCAACCCGTCAAAGTAGACATCTCCGGTTATTCTTACCGAGGCTATAAGGTCATTCATCCTGTTTAGTGTCTTTAGAAATGTAGATTTACCGCATCCCGAAGGTCCTATCAGTGCAGTTACTTTACATTCTTCTATTTTGACGGAAACATTATTTAAAGCGTGAACATTCCCATAAAACAGATTTAAATCTTTTGTATAAATTTTCACCTTTTTACTATCCACAATCATCATCCTTCTTAAAGATTCATACCAGAAATTTAATATAAAGTTTAATATGTAAATATTCAATGCTTAGACTGGTATTTAACTGATTATTACTTAATACCAAGTGAATACTAACAGTATTTCATTAACGGGGAGTTAATTAAATGTTAAGTTAGTGTTAATTATTTAAAACGGGCTTAATGGAAGCCTGACCACAAAAACAGCAGATATATGACAACAAACACTTAACAATAGTTTAACATTAAATTAACACTATTAACCTTGTAACTTGCACCCTTCGGTGGTATCATAACATCGACAGAGTAAGCCAGCAGGCTTGTTATTATCTATATAATAATGTTAAGTCCATGTTTTACGTAAGAGGCTTAAGATTTATTGAAGGAGTTTTAGGGGGAGTTTTATGTTGACCCGTTCAAATTTGGATACTTCCAAACCAATCAAAAAAAATGGGAAGATTACTGTTAGGGACGAACGTATAAGGAAGATGAATCTTTCCAACTCGGTAGCTAAAAATATTTTCTTATTCTTTGCTTTAATTTCAATATTTACTACCATAGGAATCGTTCTTTCACTTTTTATTAATTCATCGGGCTTTTTTGCAAAGGTTTCACTAATAGAGTTTTTAACAGGTACAAAGTGGACACCTTTATTCAGTGATGCACATTTTGGTGTTCTGCCTCTGGTGGCCGGCACTTTTATCATAACTTTAGGTGCTGCCGTTATAGCCATTCCTATAGGTTTGTGTGCAGCTATCTATCTAAGCGAGTATGCTAAGCCAAAGGTTAGGAAGGTCCTTAAACCTATACTGGAAATACTGGCGGGAATTCCATCTATAGTATATGGGTACTTTGCTTTAACCTATATAACTCCAATTTTACAAAAAATTATACCGGGAACTGAGATATTTAATGCTGCCAGTGCAAGTATAGCAGTGGGAATTATGATTATTCCTCTAGTGTCTTCACTAAGTGAAGACGCCCTTCGTGCAGTACCGGACTCCTTAAGGCATGGAGCCTATGCTCTTGGAGCAACCAAACTGGAAACCTCTTTGGGGGTTGTAGTAAAAGCAGCTATATCCGGTATTTCCGCATCATTTGTTTTAGCAATATCAAGGGCAATAGGAGAGACCATGATAGTGGCTATTGCTGCGGGTTCCAAAGCCAGTTTGACTCTTAATCCATTGGACAGTGTTCAGACTATGACAGCATTTATTGCCCAGGTGAGCCAGGGTGATAACCCCCACGGTTCTGTAGGTTTTTATGCACTATTTGCCGTAGGGCTTCTACTGTTTGTAATGACTTTAGGGCTAAATATACTTTCTCACTATATAGTAGACAAGTATAGGGAGGAATACGAATGAGCAGTAATATAAAATATAGAAAACTTAAAAATTCCATATTTCACGCGTTTATATTCATGGTTACCTGTATTGGGGTCATCGTTCTTGCGGTTCTGTTATTTGACATTTTAAAAAAGGGTTTACCATGGCTTAATATGAAGTTCCTTACCGGGTATCCTTCCAGGTCCGCACAAAAATCAGGTATATGGCCTGCACTCATAGGAAGCTTTGATATAATCTTGCTCACTGTAGTTGTTTCGGTGCCTGTAGGGCTCGGGTGTGCAATATATCTGGAGGAATACGCAAAAAATAACTGGCTTACAAAGCTGATAAAAATCAATATATCAAACCTATCGGGGACACCCTCCATAGTTTATGGTCTATTGGGATACGCAGTTTTTGCAGAAATATTCGGGCTCGGGCCCAGTCTGCTTTCTGGAGGACTTACCATGTCGCTGGTGGTAATGCCGATAGTTATAGTTGCATCGCAAGAGGCTATAAAGAGCGTACCGCAGTCTCTAAGGCATGGCTCTTACGCTTTGGGGGCAACAAAGTGGCAGACTATTAGAAAGGTAGTGCTTCCTTCAGCATTTCCGGGGGTATTGACAGGAATCATACTATCCATATCCAGAGCCCTTGGAGAGAGTGCGCCGCTGTTGATGGTAGGAGCTTTTATTTATGTATCGTCTCCTCCATCCGGCCTTCTTGATCCTTTTACCACGCTGCCTTTACAAATATATAACTGGACCAGTAAGCCTCAAAAGGACTTTTATTCAGTTGCGGCAGCCGGGATTATAGTTCTGCTTGCGCTCTTACTTACAACAAATGCTATTGCTATAATACTAAGAAACAAGTTTCAAAAGAAAATGGAGTAAATCTTCTGATAATAAAAATTCAGTAAAAAGCATTTACTTGAGCAACAGCTCAAATAAATGCTTTTTTTGTGAAACTTTATCTAATGAGGTTGTGTATGAAAAAAATGTTTCTAAAGGCTTATTATTATTATATCACTAAACTGCTGCTCCAATTGTTAACTTTTTATTAACTTTATTATAGAGATCGAGCTGTATACGAAACATATAGATTGAATAATTTCAGGTATACTGCTATCATTTTAATATATTTATACAAAATACTAATTTATGAAGGCGGGGAAATTGTATTGTCAATAAATATTAAAAGATCAATAATCCATGTCTTGAATAAAGAGTCCAGTGAACCCTTGTTAAATGAATTTGAGCTTGAAATAGATGATGATATTCATTTTTTCCTTGAGAAACACATTACAAAATCAATAAATGATGATGACTCGAGAAAAGCAGTTTTTAAAGAGGGAAGAAATATTATAAAGGAAGTTTGCGTGAGAATTTCCAAAGAGCCGGATTATTTTGTTGAAGGTTCAAAGGAGATCGCCAGGCAGCTGTTTAAGGCTATGAAGACAAACAGCAGCATTTCGTCTACTGATTTAATAATCTGCCTTTATGAAGTTGATGATGAGGAGTATATAGCTATATTAAAGATGGACTACACTACTTCATACATACATGATATTGAAATGGTAGAAGGTGGGTTTAAAATATCAATAAAAAAGCAGGAAATAAGCCTTCCAGGTGTAAATCAAAGGATTCAAAAGTGTACTTTCATAAGAACAAAAGAGGTTAATCAGGATTATGACTTGGTAATTTTGGACAACCAGATAAGTAATAAGAAGCTTGAAGAACCGGTAGCACAGTTCTTTCTTCAGACATTCCTAGGGGCAGAGCTTGTGTTGGACAGTAAGACCTGTACCAAGCTTTTCAAAAGGGAAACCGAGAACTGGATACGTAACAAGTCAAAAGAAGGTGAGGTATTTGTTGAAGAGGTAAGAGATATTGTAAACAACGTAATTCGCCAGGAGGATGAAATTGATATTGAATCTTTTTCAACGAAAGCATTCCAGAATAAAGAGTACTTGCGTGAGGACTATATCAATAGTATGAAGGATAAAGGTCTTGTAAATGACAGGTTTGATGTCGATAAAGACTGGGTTGACAGAAAACTCTGCAAGATAAGACTAAAAACTGAGAGTAACATTGAGGTAATAATAGGCTATGACCAGTTTAACGATAAGAATAAGTTTGAGATAGTAACAAACCCTGATGGCACAAGAAATATAATTATTAAAAATATTAACAGCATCCTGGAAAAATAAAATAGAACCTGTACCGTGGTACAGGTTCTATTTTATTTTTATCTACTGCCAAGACTTGAATTCCAATCTATTTCCAAAGGCTCTTGTTCTTCCAAAGCCACTGTGACTTTTTCTCTGCTGCTTTTTTGCTGTTCTGCAGCTTGAGCATCTTTGCGGTTCGTTTAAGAACCCTTTTTCCTTGTAAAAGTCTTGTTCACCTTCAGAGAAAATAAATTCTGCACTGCAATCTTTACATACTAAAGTTTTGTCTGCCATATTAAATTACCTCCTTAATCTTGGGAATTAACTGATTTTTGACTTTTTTCTCCATACATTGATCAAGGAGGCTTGAGTCTAAAAATTAATTAATCCATTATTTATATTATTCACCGTTACAATCCACCTTATGCAATATTTTTATATAAAGTTCATCATTTATCAGATATACATTTTTACTTCATACTTGCTCTTTAGTTCATCAACCTTATTAAAGTACAACTCTTCCTGTTTTCTTGCAATAAGCTGCTGATGGATTTCTGATTTAACCTCATCAAAAGTCTTTATACCGGCATCTTTTTTATCGGTCAATTTTATTATATGGAAACCAAACTGTGTTTTAACAGGCTCATTGGAGATTTCACCATTTTTCATTGAAAAAGCAGCACTTTCAAACTCCGGAACCATCTTGCCTTTGGTGAAATACCCCAGGTCTCCTCCTTGAGATTTGGAAGGACACAAGGAGTATTTTTTTACTGTATCCTCAAAAGAACTTCCGCTATTTATCTCTGAAAGCACTTCTTTAGCCGTATTTTCATCCTTTACAAGAATGTGACTGGCTTTAACACTTTCAGGGCTTTTAAAATCAGACTTGTTTTCATTATAATAGTTCAAAGCTTCATTATTATCTACCGACGCAGTATTAAGATATTTATTTATTGCATATTGTTTTAATATTGATGCCTTAAGTCTTTCAACTTCGTTTTTATAGGCTTCATCCTTATCTATACCCTTTTCCAGTGCATCAAGGTAAAACAGTTCCTGGTTGGCCAATTGAGAAATTAACTGCTTTACACCATCAACAGAACTGAATTGAGCCGCTGTCTGTGGATCAAGATTTTTTAAAAGGTATTCTATATCCTCTCTGGTTATTTCCCTGTCTCCGACTTTTGCCAGTACTTGGTTATTGTTCATGATATAAATCTCCTTTGATATTTTTATTTATACTATAAAAGCTATATTAACAGAAAGCACAGGATATGTCCAATTTTAATAATTACTTCCTGTTTTACGCTACTGCCAGAAAATTAACTGTAAAATACCGGACAAAGACAGGATGCAAAACATATAAAATTGTGTTACAATTTAGAGTGAAAACATATGTGAAAAGCCCTTGGAAATCTCCCGGGGGCTTTTTGTTATGCCTGCATGCAGAAAAAAGGTGCCTTTAAAAATTGAATATGGAAATATCTTTAACTTGCTGGACTTACCGGCAGGATGGACTAGAGGAGATTCAATATGCTAAACGTGTTTGACGCTATTTGTACACAGATCAGCAATGCTTTTCCGGAAGCAAAGATCTATTTTACCGGAGTAGACAGCAGCGTGGAAGTATCTATAAATAGTACCCTTCCGGAGGGAAGTAAAGGAGCGGAAAGAAGCTTTGATGTTCCAAGTATGATAATAACGCTTAAGGGGTATAAGCTTTCAGATTTGAACAGGTTTATGTATTTGGAGAAATTAGCTTTTAGAATAACTATGCATTTTTACTCAAATATACTGGACCGGGCTGAAGGTGAGAAACAAATTGAGAAGTTTGTGAAGTTAAAAGAGCTTTTTAGTACTGGATTATTGCTAAGCGACGGTTCTAGAGTTCATTTAGACCACCTTGAAGCGGGAATGAGCCAGCAGGATATGTTTCTAGTTGTCTATCTTGAACGTACATTGCAAAAAGAGATTGATGAGGATTACGACACTATGAAGACACTGGTGTACAACCAAAAGTTAATTTAAGGAGGAATTGTTTATGGGTTTACCAAAAATCAGTATTGCATTTAAGACTGCAGGAATAACAGCAATCAAGAGAGGCGAGAGGGGCATTGTAGCACTTATATTAAAAGATTCTGCCAAGACTGGTACATTTGTGATGTCAGATGTAAGTGAAATACCTGAAGGCATTAGTGATTACAACAGGGAACAGATCCTGTTGGCAATGATGGGAACGGCAAATCCTCCTAAGAGGGTAATTGCTTATGTTCTTCCAGCTGCTGCCACAAACTATGATGCTGCCATGAACTATCTCGAAACAATTAAATGGGATTACCTTGCTATACCGGGAATAGCAGATGCTGATGTGACTACAGTAGCCACCTGGATCAAACAACTCCGCAGCACAAAGGATAAAAAAATAAAAGCGGTATTGCCTAAGTGTGAAGGTGACAATGAAGGAATAGTTAATTTTGTTACTGATGAAATAAAGGTGGGCGAAAAGACTTATACAGCCAGTGATTACTGCTCAAGAATGGCCGGAATACTTGCGGGTATGCCGCTTACAATCTCGGCAACCTATCAGGTGCTTACTGAAGTTGATGATGTACCTCACTTAAAAGACACAGAACTAAATAAAGGAATAGATAATGGAGAACTGATACTGTATCATGACGGCGAAAAAGTAAAAATAGCACGTGCCGTAAACAGCTTTGTATCTGCAACAAAGGATAAGGGAGAGGACTTTAAGAAGATAAAGATCGTTGATATCCTTGATCTTATTCATCAGGATATAAAGAAAACTGCAGAGGATTATTACATAGGAAAGGTAGCCAACAGCTATGACAACAAGTGCCTTCTCATATCTGCCATACAGGCATATTTTGAAGCACTGGAGCTTGATGGGTTATTGGATACAGGAAAGAACCAGGTGTTTATTGATATTCTTGCCCAAAGTAATTATCTGAAAGGTATTGGTGTTGATGTCAGCAACATGAGTGAACAGCAAATCAAGGAAGCAAATACAAAAGACAAGGTATTCCTTTCTGCCAATATCAAACCGTTGGATGCAGTAGAAGATATCACACTAAGTGTAACTCTATAAGGAGGTAGCCAGAGATGAATGCAAAGAGAATAATTAACGGGACATGGGGAGAAATATGGCTTGATGATGATAAGGTAAGTGAGTGTAAAGGCTTGCAGGCGAAGATAGAGATACAAAAGGAAGATGTTAAACTATGCGGGCAGGCAGCCCAGGATACCAAGATTATGGGCTGGAAAGGAAAGGGAACACTTAAGCTTTATAAAACCAATTCAAGACTTGCCCTAAAGATAAAAGATGATGTTTTGAAAGGTGGAAAGGATATCAGGTTTAAAATCATTTCAAAGCTGGCGGACCCAGATGCGGCAGGAGCAGAAAGAGTGGTAATCAAAAATGTAAGTTTCGATGATTTGACACTTGCCGATTGGGAAGCGGCAAAAAGCGGTGAAGTAGATGCGCCCTTCACATTTACTGATTTTGATTACCTTGATGTTATACAGCCGGAAGAATAATTCTTCCGGCCTTTAGTTGGTCTCTTAAATTGAAATGAAAGAGACAAAATCCAGTGCTCCTGCCGGGTAAGGAATTTTACTAAATGGAGGTATGTATTTATGAACCTTACAGAAATGCTTTTAGCAAGCGATATAAATGAATTCAGGATGCCAGAAAAAGAACTTGAGATTAAAAGGCTTAGCAATTTTTATAAGCAGCCTTTTATTATTACCTTCCGTGCCATAAAACCTGATGAAGAGGAGGAAATACAAAGGGACTGTATGACCATCACCAAGGATGGAGTTAATCTGGATTCCTCCAGGATGAAATATCTTACGGTGGCAAAATGCCTTCTAAATCCTGATGTAAGGAATAAAGAGCTTCAGAAGAAATTTAATGCGGAAAACTATATGGAACTCATAAAGAAGCTTTTTCTCATAGGAGAGGTTTCGGCAGTATATGATCAGATTCAGGAGTTAAGCGGATATGGAAAGGACAAGGTTGAAGAGGTAAAAAACTCATAAGCAGGGATAGGATGACCTATCTCTGCTACAGGAATTGGCAAAAGGGCATACTGCCAGGGATAACCCGCAACCTGCCTGTAGGTGAGAAAATAGTGCTTGAGGCTTTTATCAGGTATGAGGATGAACAAAAGGATGAAGCTGTCAGGGAAATATGTGAGGCAGAAATGGCATGTCCATATATGCTGTTAAATTTACTTTAAGGTTACCGGGTAGGTTGGTCATTAAATGGAAATTGTTTCTACAATTATTAATTTTACCGTGCTAGAGGGACAAGGTGGTGAGGACATGGAAGCAGTAATAGGTTTAAACCGTAATGTAGATATTGTTATCAGTTATATAGAAAGAAACAGGCATAAGATTGATACAGCTATGAAAATGCTTGATGAAGCAAGTAAAAAGGTTTGTTTACCCGCAATAGAGATAGTAGATAAAACCAAGGGCAAACTTACAGCCGTCCAAAAAAGTTTTAAGGCTATTGACAAAAAAGTATTTACTCCAGTACTGGATGTAGTGGATAAGACAAAAGACAAAATTATGGATATTCAAAAGGGAATTAAAGATCTGGATAAAAAAGTCTTAAGTCCCATTATTAAAATTACCGGAGGGTATAACAGCAAACTGAAATTCCTGCAGGATGGACTAAATGCACTTGACAACAAAGTATTTAGTCCGGCCATAGAAATAATAGATAAGACAACTGCCAAAATAAAAGGTGTTCAGGAAGGACTCAAGGCAATAAATAATGCAGTTGTCAAACCTGTAATAGAGCTGGTGGACGGAACAAAGGATGCCATTAAGTCCATTAAAGATGGATTTGATTTCATTAGCAGTTCAGGTACAAAGGTATTTGATGTAGTTAGTAAATCTGCATCTTCCTTTAAAGCAGTACTTGGCATGGCAAAAATTGAAACCATAAAAGCTACACTTGCACAATGGGGATTCAATGCAGCTATACTTGCAAATCCTGTAACCTGGATAGTTGTGGGCGTTATTGCACTGATTGCTGCAATCGTACTGATGATTAAGAATTGGGATAAGGTAAAAGCTGCAATATCCAAGGTTGTTTCGTGGATTAAAAGTATTTTCACATCTGTTGGCACCTGGCTTTCCAGCCACTGGAAAAAGGTCGTTACAGCTATACTCATGACTATGGGACCCATTGGATGGGGCATACTTGCACTCATCCGTCTTATCAGGACGAATTGGAATGCCATCAAGGAAACTGCAATATCGGTGTGGCAATCTGTAGCCGGATTTTTTACCGGCTTGTGGGAAGGTATCAAGGTTAAAGCTGTAGCTGCATGGAATATGATTGGAGGGTTTATAACCGGTATTGGCGATAGCGTCAGGGGAGTATGGAACAATGTTATAAGCTGGCTTTCTGAAAAGTTCAATTGGATAAAAGAATTTATAAATAAAATTTTGAATAACCCTGTATTTAAATTTATCACCAGCGGTGTAAAAAGTGTTATTGATATAGGAGGAAAGGTTATTACAGGAGTTTCCGACTGGGCATTCGGCAAAGATGGCAAACAGCCCAATAATGTATATAGACCCCAGCCAGGTAACAATAGAAGTGGAGCGAATCCTGCCGGAAACAAAAAACATAATACCACTTCACCCGGATCAGCTAATAATCTGGTTATACAACGGGACAATCTGTACCAAACACCTGTGGACCGCCAAAGAGAGACACCGGTGCAACAATACAAGAAGCATAATAATCTCAATAGAACCAACAAGGCTAATGGGGCAAACCAGGGCTCAAGCACAGTGAATATTACCATACCCAAGATTGCAGACAGCATTATTGTACGTGAAGATGCAGATATTGATAAAATAACCAAGGCCATTGTGGCAAAACTAAAGCAGCATTCGGTAAATATGGGGGTGGCTTAAGTGGAGATCTCATTAATACTTGGCAGCAGTAATGAAAAACTTGTATTGCCGGTGCCCCCGGAGGAGTTTACCATCCAGGAGGGAAACAACAATCAGATTGTAACAGTTGAAAATGTAGGGGAATTGAATTTTTTCGGAAAGCCAAAGCTTATATCCCTTACACTATCCAGTTTTTTTCCCAGCCAGTATTACCCCTTTTGTCTGACCAAAGAACTACTAAAACCTTATGGCTATGTGGAGCTGATAGAAAGATGGATGCAGGCAGGGAAGCCCTTGATACTGAACATAGAAAAGACCCGTTTCAATCTTACATGCTGTATAGAAAACTTTTCCTATGGAGAAAGGGATGGAAGCGGGGATGTATATTATACGTTGGAGTTTAAGGAGTACAGGATTATCAATACTAATGTAAAAGCCGCTGGTGAGAGCAGCTCAAACCTTAGGCAGCAGGTCAGGGAACCTGCTAAAACCCATATAGTCAAACCGGGAGATACGCTTTGGGCTATTGCACAAAAGGAATATGGCAACGGGTCTAGATGGAAAGAGATTGCTTCAAAGAATGGAATAAAAGATCCAAAGAGGCTTCAGCCGGGACAGAGGTTGGTGTTGTAAAATGAAAGTATTTTATATATCACAGGACTGCAAATCAACGGAAATAACCAGCCTGTGCAGTAGTATTGAGTGGAGCGGCGATGTGCAGCAGGCAGCTAGAAAGGTTGAAATGGAAATTGTTGATTCAGCCTATGATAACAATATTCCCCATGTGGATATAACACCCGGAAGCAGGATTATCCTGATTGATAAAGAAGACAGGGAAATCTTCCAGGGGTTTGTATTTATGCGTGAGAAGGATTTTGGCAGCCAGACAACAAAAATCCTTTGTTATGATGGGATGATTTACCTGACCAAATCCAAGGCAAGTTACAATTTCCGTGATACAACAGCCGAACAGATGACAGGCAAGATATGTAAAGATTTTGGCATACCTGTCGGTACTCTTATGGCAACAGGTATAAAGCAAAGCCGGATATTCATATCCAAAACACCCTATGAAATAATTACAGAAGCATATGGTGAGGCGTCAAAACAAAGTAAAAAGATGTATGTTGCTGTCATGAAGGAAGGGAAACTTTTCATTGATCAAAAAGGAAGTCAGAAAGTCGATTATTTGTTGGACCCCGGAGCTAATATCTTAAGTTCCCGCTACAGTGAAAGCATTGAAAATATGATTAACACCGTGAAAGTTTATGATGATAAGGGAAATTTCGTAACAAAGAGGCAAAATGATGACTGGGTAAAGTTGTACGGCATTTTGCAGGAGGCTTATCAGAAGGAATCCGGAAAGGACCCGGTGACTGTGGCAGACAATATGTTAAAGGGTATGGAGAGAAACGGTGAAATTGAGGCTTTAGGAAATATAAAGTGCATATCCGGAAATGCAATTGAGGTAAAGGAATGCTACAGCGGTATTAAAGGTCTTTTCTACATAAGCAGTGATAATCATTCCTGGAAGGATGGACTCTACACAATGAGGCTGACATTGGACTTTGATAAGGTATATCCAGGGAAGGGGGATGGCCGAAATGAAAATAAATAATCCTTATACGGAAATGATTGGTATGATGAGAGAGCACGGCTCAAAGTATAATCCCCCTTCCATACATCTTGCTGAAGTATTGGCTCCCCCTCCAGACCTTATAATCAAGCTTGGTGACATACAGGTTGATAAGAATAACATATTGATAGCAGATTACCTGCTTTCGGAATATAAAAGAGCATACTATGCAAACGGAAGGATAATATTTAACGATGGAGATTGTGGGGGAATAACCAAAGAGGCGTGCAGTCATCCCCACTCCCATCTTATGTCAACTATTGAAGTGGATACCACGGATTATCATATTGAAGGCGGGGGAGAGAGCGGTGACGACAAATACCTATGGTTTAAGGATACCCTAAAAAAGGGTGATTTGCTTGCAGTCATGCCTACTTGCGACATGCAGGTTTATATTGTACTGGCAAGGGTGGTCAGTCCTGATGCATTTGTATAAAAAGGTGGTGAAAACGGATGAGCGAGAATATATTTCCCTTTGTCAGCTACCAGAAGGCAAAAGAATATGTTGGACAAAAAACCATACCCAGAGAATATGCCTGGGATTTTAATAATAATAATTTTATCCTTGAAAATGGGAGGATAAAAATTCTTGAAGGAGCTGAGGCTTTAAAGGTCTGGATTTGCAAGATGCTCAAAACACCAAGGTACAGATATTTGATCTACTCGTGGAATTACGGAAGCGAATTGGAAGAGCTTATTGGTAAAGGGCATGCTTCCAGTACTGTTCAGAATGAGGTTAAGAGGCTGCTTCAAGACGCTCTGGCCATAAATTCCAACATTAAAGGTGTTGAAAACGTAAATCTGACATTCCAGAGGGACAGGCTTGATATTAGCTTTACGGCGGTTACTGATTACGGGGAGGTGATAATAAATGTATGAACAATATACAAAGCAATTTTTGGAAAAGCGGATGCTGGATCGTATAAATTCCGACATTGACAAATCCGAAGGCTCCTTTACCTACGATGCTCTATCACCAGCGGCGGTGGAACTGGCCCAAACATATATCGAGCTTGACGGTATACTGGAAAAAGCTTTTGCCCAGACGTCCTATGGTGAATGGCTTGAAAAACGGGCAGCAGAATACGGCGTTTACCGTAAACCCGGGACCTGTGCTTATGGAACAATTACGTTTTACGGAGCGGATGGGACAATCATACCGGCAGGTACATTGGTTCAGACCAAGGCAGGGTTGCAGTACGCCACCTTGAAACAGTCAGTAATTACAAGTGGTTATACGACTGTTGAAATAGAGGCGGTTTTAGAGGGGACGCAATACAATATTCCTGCAAAGTTTATTTCAGATTTGCCTGTACAGCTAACGGGGATAACAAGCCTGGAAAACCTGAACCCCATAACCGGGGGAACAGATATTGAAACTGAAAGCGACTTTCTTCAAAGACTGCTCTTAAAAGTGAGAAAGCCGGCAACCAGCGGCAACATACATCATTACAAGCAATGGGCCCTTGAAGTACCCGGAATAGGAGATGCAATAGTTTTTCCCTTATGGAAAGGACCGGGGACAGTAAAGATCATTGTAATTGACAGCAACAGGCAGCCCATCCATCCTGAAGGTGATCTGATGAAGAGAGTAACAGGTTATATTGAAGACAATAGGCCAGTAGGAGCAATGGTTACTGTAGACTCTGCAAAAAAGCTGGAGATTAATATAACAGCAGCTGTAGAATTAAAAAACGACTATACCATTGATTCAGTACGGCAGGAATTCAGAATGAAGCTCATCTATTA
Organism: Bacillota bacterium; assembly: GCA_049325575.1. Taxonomy (GTDB): domain Bacteria; phylum Bacillota; class Clostridia; order Acetivibrionales; family Acetivibrionaceae; genus JBMOLK01. The sequence goes on from JBMOLK010000128.1 coordinate 75,623, forward strand.
CTTAAAAGGAATCACCTTCATAGATGATCATATAAGTTACCTGCAAATAGGTAAGATACTTCTAGAAACACCCGGCGTCAAGGAATGTCCCAGTATGACAGTCAATAATGGTACTGATGACGTAATATTGGAAGATGATCAATGCCCGGTTCTTAATGATATCATAATTACACAGCTTGCAGACCAGGGGGTGTAGTGGTGAGTTATATGATATATGGAGAAAACTTGTCACAACAATCCGGGTATAGCACTGGCGAGATTAAGAAGAACCTGATGTCGTATCTTCCTATCTACTACAACGGTAACAACATTATGACCAATATCCAGAACTCAATATCTATTGAATTGGATGAACTGGAAGTTCTTACAACCGATACATTACAGCAGCTTTTTGTAGAGACTGCTACATGGGGACTTAAGCTGTGGGAAACTGAGTTGGGCATTCCTACAGATACAAATAAGAGTGAAGAAACAAGAAGAACCTCCATCATGGCAAAAATACGAGGTGTGGGAGTTACAACTCCAAAGGCATTGGAGGATCTGGCAGAATTGTTTTCAGGCGGGCAAGCACTGGTATATGAGTTTCCGGATGAATACAAATTCATTGTTAAGTTTATAGGTGTCAGGGGTATTCCGTCCAATATAGAGGGTTTAACCGCAGCAATTGAAGATATCAAGCCTGCCCACCTGACATTCGGTTATAAATATACTTATTTGATTTGGTATGAAGCTGCTACGTATTTATGGGATGAGGCCGGGGAAATGACATGGGACAGATTCAGGGTTGCAAAGCCAAAGCATTTTCGTGATCCAAAGGGTTTTAACACATGGAGCGATATTTATTGTATGAAAGAAATTCCATTGTGGAAATCTTTAAGAACTATATCGTGGGAAGAAATTAAACGAATAGAGTTAATTGACAAAGGAGGGTTCTAAATGCAATTTACAACCAATTACAATCTTAAAAAGCCTGAAGGCAGAGACATAGTCGATGTGAATGACCTTAATGAAAATACGGATATTATTGATGGTGCCCTGACGCCTACTGCAGACCAAACACAGGTACCAGTATCAAATGGGCCCGCAAAACTCTCACAATGGATATCCTGGATAACCAACCGCATAAAAGCCATAACCGGCAAACCAAACTGGTATGACGCACCGGATGCAACATTGGCGGACATTGTTGACAAAGCTGCACCCAATAAGGTATTAAAGCTGGATTCAAATGCGAAGCTTCCTGCAAGTATTACCGGAGATGCAAATACACTTGATGGCAAACATGCATCAGACTTTGCTCCAGCTATACACACACATCCGGCTCCGTTTTCCATTAAGACCGGTACAATACGTGATCAGATGCAAATACCTCGTACATCAGGCTATACCAATTATAAATATTTTGTTTCCCTTGCTTCTATAGATTATGGGTCCACATTTGATAATCCTGTTGTGACAAGGGGAATATACCCCTATTCTTATACTGTAGCAGAAGATACTACAAGGTTAGGGATTGTTTGTACCTTTGATGAAAAAACATTGACAGTAACTGCCAGAGCTCTTGCAGATGATAATAAATGGGTTTCAGGGAATGCAAATTATATCGAGATAGCCTGGAACTAAGGAGGGATAGTGTTTATGTATCAATTAATGGTGCTGGATAAGCATGGAAATATTATAGGTGCATGTACTGACAGCAATCGGCTCCCTGATGTGAAAGAGGTTTTTCCCCATGAAAGTTATATAGGAGTAGAAACCTCATATAACATGGATTTAATATTTAATTATACAAGCTATCATTATAGGAATGGTGAATTCATAAAAAAGGAACCGGTACCATATCAGGTAACCAGACTCTATATAGGGCCTGACGAGGATACGACTATTTTTGTGCCAAAAGGTACAATAGCAGCAATAGGTGGAGTGGAGTATGAAATTGATGACGGAATAATTGAGTATTCAAACCCTAATGTGGGAGTCCACCAAATTTTGCTTATGAAAAGCGGTCATGCCAATACGTCGATTTATGTTGAGGTGATGGAAGAATGAGAATAGAAATAAATAAGGAAACTACCCTGGAAAGCCTTGAACTGGAACTCTTAATTGTAAGGGAAGAACTGTCTAAATTACAGGAAGAAAACATAGTTTTAGCAAAGCAATTGAAAGAACTCATGGATAGCCTTATTGAAAAAGGAATTTTATAGTGGTGTTTAAAAATAGGGGGGTAGCAAACTACCCCTTAGTAATTGTAAGGAGGTTAAAATGAAAAAGTTTAGCTTTGTGATTCCAACATACAATAGAAAAGCAATGCTTAAAAATACCCTCGAGGCTTTAAACAACCAGGCAGGATACAATTCTTCGGATTATGAAGTAATTGTAGTAGATGATGGTTCTGATGATGGGACATGGGATTATATAAAGGGTATAAACAGGAACTACGAGCTTCAATATATCTATCTCAAAAGAGAGCCTTGTTCATGCCGTGCCAGGGCAAGAAACTTTGGGTGGAAGTCGGCGCAAGGTGAGATTATTGTATTTATTGATGCAGATATCATAGTAAAGGAGAGTCATCTTTTAGAGTTGGACCGGCTTTACAGCTATAAAAAAAATCTGGTTGTTTTGGGAACCCGATTAATGCTTCCAAGAGGAGCTGTCATCGATTTTAACAATTTATTTCAGATATATAACTTCAATAGAAAAAAAATAACTCTGATGGATACGTCATATTTTGTTTATGATGCGCTTTCCTACAACGTATCTCTTATAAGAACACCAGGAGTATTGTTTTCTACCTGTAACTCCGCAGTACCGAGAGAATGTCTTAAGGCTGTAAAGGGGTTTGATGAAAACTACATAGGTTGGGGATTTGAAGATATGGACCTTGGATTAAGGCTTTATGATCTAAAGGATGTGAAGTTTGCAGTAAGCAGTAAGTTGGAGGGCCTGCACCAGTTTCATAAAAACAGTCCAAACCTGATGGAAGAACTAAAGAATAACACAATATACTTTGAAAAGAAATTTCCATATGCAGGCAAGAACCTGCCTATGCTCGGGGAAGTAGAAATATGGCGTGTACTTGAGATCCCTCGTGACGAATATCTAAAAAGGTTTACCGGAGGTCAACCTGGAAAAAGGAATAAGGTTGTTTTGGAATTTAAAAACAAAGAGTGGTTTGACCAACTTAAACTAAATATTCTCATTCTATCTGTGCAGGAGGGACTGGATGTTGAAGTATACGATTATGTTGAAGACACTGACCTGGATATTTGGATACAGCTCCTTGAGCCTGGAAAGAGCACTATAAAATACTTCCCTGTATCAAGAAGAATAGGGGAGCTTTCATCCAAAGAAATATCGAAATACATGTTGAACCTAAGAGAAGCATGGTGATTACCATCAGTCTTATAGAGAAAGTGGAGGAAGCGTATATGGTAAAAGGAGAGAATACAGCAGTATTAACCTGCATGGATTGCAATTTTGAACATAATTTAATCAACGATTTTTTGAAAACCTTACGTGATATTGCTTGCTATCGGGGCAAAATCGTTATACTGGATTATGGAATGAGTAAAGAAGCAATAGACAGGGTTAAAAATGAGTATGGCGCTTTAGTTATAAAATGCAGTAAGGACAGGCATATATTTTCTGTAAGATTTCGGGATATGGCTGGAATTATAGACAGCCTTCCTACGGACATTACGCATGTCATGTCTATTGATGGAGGGGACGTATGGTTTCAGGCTTCAATAGATGAAGTGTTTGAACTTTGTGCTGACGGTATAGGCTACATTGAAGACTACCATTTGGATAACAGTTGGTGGAATAGAAAGATTTTAAATTTGTTAAGGCCTGAAGAAATGGTCAAACTTAGAAAAAACCTGAGGGGGACCAGACAAAAAAATGCAGGTATGATTTGTGGACCTAGAAGCATTATGTCTACAGTTGCTGATGTAATTGGAAAATACGTATTGAACAATGGAATGGATTTTTTTGGGTTGGATCAGCTGTATTTTAACTATATTATCAATAATATGAGTCCTGACCAAAAAGTGGTGCTGCCAAAAAAATATAATTACGTACTGATTGATAACAGGCGAAAACTCATCATAAAGGATAATTTAATTTATGATGAAAATCATGAAATGGTTGCAGTTGTTCATAATGCAGGTGGAGGCAGCCAAAGAATTATTAAAAAAGAAAACCCGAAGAGTATAGATGAGTCACAGTATAAAAGAGTAATACAGATTTATAAATAAGTGTACTGCAGAGCGAAAGGAATGATACTTAATATGAATGATTTAGAGAATAAAGTCTTTAAACTCCAAAGGATAAATTTGGTAGTTACAAAATTATGCAATTTGCATTGCAGGATGTGTGATGTACCGGAACTTAATTTCTGGGAAAATGATATGACACTGGTTCAAATAAAAGAAATCATTAAGGAAGCGGCTGTTCTTGGGGCTCATACTCTGGAATTATCAGGCGGGGAACCAATGATGCGTAAAGATATCTACGAAATTATATCCTTTGCTGTTTCCCATGGATTAAAGGTTTTTATGGCAACAAACGGTGTTTTAATGGGACCTGGTGAGGTGGAAAAATTACTTGAAGCCGGCCTGACACTGATTACGTTTTCCCTCGAGGGTCCGGAGCAGCTAAACGATCTTATGCGTGGACAGGGAAGCTATCAAAAAACACTTAATGCCATTCAAGGCTTTTTAAATCGCCAGATTTCCGGGCTGCAGGTGATGATAGGAATCACTCTCTCCAGGTATAACTATCAGTTCATTCTTCCATTTTCAAAATACCTGATAGAAGAAGTGGGTGTATTCTCCATTTCTATCAATCCATATAACCCTATGATGTTAACTCCGGAAAACCGTAAAACCAGGAACGAAGAGTTTAATATACCCGGGGAATTAATTCCCGATTTGTCCGGTAAAATAGAGCAATTAATTCAATACGCACAAAGTGTACCCGGTAGATTGCCAACATCTGGTTATTTAAGTAGGATACCGGATTATTTTATGGGTAAGAAGCTGATTCCGCCAGGCGGGTGCAGCATACCGTTAAC
>JBMOLK010000128.1:80706-85269 GCA_049325575.1 Bacillota bacterium
TAACTTTTTGCGGTATCTCTTCCCATGGTGAGGTGTTTTCCTGCTGGCATAGCCCTTCTATAGGAAATTTAAATCAGGCGAGCCTTAGTAAAATTCTAGGCTCGGATGCACAGAAAAAATCCAGTGAATATGCTTTAACAGGAAAATGCAGCGGGTGCCTATCTTCCTGTTATATTGAGCTTCATTAAAATATAATGGTTGTAAAAGCCTATTAATATTTTACATTATATATAAGAATACAAAATGATATTAATAGGAGGCCCTCCATGAAGGAATTTGATTCGATGATAAAAATGTTGACAGAATACAGAGTTAATAAAGAACGTATTGAATTCTTGGAAAGGCACGTAAAACACTTTGCCGCTGAAACACACAAGGATTATATAGAGGGCAAAATGCTTGCACCTGGTCACTCGGGTAAGACATTGAAGATGATAGAATACAACAATGAAGAAGTTGCTCAGCTTAACAAGGTTGAAGAAACGGCAGTAAGTTATTGTTGTGAGTGTGAGAATGATTATAAGGATTCTGTAAAAAGTATTATGAACGAGATATCTAGGCTCAAATATTCTGTTTCCATCATTGAGGACTGTCTTGAGATTATTGGGAAAACCCATGAGAGATATAAGGTTCTTTTAGAGAAATATTATATTCAAGAAGTGAGCATGGAGGATATTGCAGAGATGCTTCATTTGAGCCGCAGCAGGTGCTATGAATTATGTAAGGAAGCAGTAAAGCATATGGTAAGGATTGTGTACGGAGCACAATGTGAGAGCAGTACCTCATATAAAAAGATTTGTTAGATAAGAATATATCACATAAAGAGGGACTGTAACATTAGACAATATAAAAGGCAATGCAAGAAACCCTGCATTGCCTTTTATAACTTAAAATTTATACTAGCTTTCCTCAGTAAGGGAGTCAAAGAACTTAACGAAGTTCTTCCTATCATCACTGCTTAAAAAACTAATGGCTGACTTTGGGTGCATATTTAACTGGCCGGTGAGCATATAGGATATATCAAATCCCCAATCAACTTCTTCCTTAAGGGGAGTTAAGAATTCCTGAATACACTTGATTACAGGTCTTAAATTGTATTTTGGATTTCTTAAGAATCCAAGTAACAATTCTAAAGGACAGTTTCCGGCGCCTCTGCCAAGCCCCGAAAAAGTAGCGTCAAGATAACTTACACCCATTATGAGAGCTTCAATTGTATTTGCATAGGCTAACTGCTGGTTATTGTGGGTATGAATACCTACTTTTTTACCGGCAGCCTGTGCAAAACCAAGATATTTGGCAGCCAAATCCCTGATTTCCTCGGAATAAAAGGACCCAAAACTGTCTACCAGATATATAACATCCACTTCAGTAGCTGATAATATCTCAAGAGCCTCGTTCAGTTCACTTTCCATTATGTTTGATACAGCCATTATATTTATAGTTGTTTCATATCCTTTGTCATGGGCGTCTTTTATAATTTCCATAGCTGCAGGAATCTGATGTACATACGTGGCTACTCTTATCATGTCTATGATACTTTCGCTTTTTGGAGGGATATCCTCGTGATAGTCCGTGCGGCCTGTATCTGCCATTATACTAAGTTTTAGAGAGGTATTGTTTTCACCGATAATTCTTTTCATATCGTCTTCGGAACAGAATTTCCAGCTGCCGAAATCAGATACAGAGAAAATTTTCTTGGATGCTTTATAACCGAGTTCCATATAATCAACACCTGCATCAACGCAAGTTTGATATAGCGCCTTTACAAACTCGTCTGTGAAACGAAAGTTGTTAACCAATCCACCGTCTCTGATAGTACAATCTACCACCTTAATATCAGGGCGAAAGGTGATTTTTGTGCCTTTCTTTTCAATTACTTCCTTCACATTCAGCGAACTTTCTGGAATTGCTTGTTTTACTACCATGCTACCATCCTCCTAATACATTTTAATAGTTAATATGCCAAGATGCTGTGCATCTAAGCTTCTGTCCTATGCTTAAACTGATGAACCTTAATGAATTCTACCGTATTACATTTACTTTCTACCATTCTACTATTCTACCGTAAAAAAACTTTAAATGTATTTTACTATGATTAGATTAAAACATCAATAACAATAGAAAAAGAAATAATAATTCCTTTAAGTACTTCTGGCTTTCTTAATTTCATCTAAATATTTTGTAACCAGTTCTTGTAAAGCACTTATATTCCCGGATTTAGCCGGAGAAATAAGGCTGTTTCCAACTCCAACGGCAACTGACCCAGCCTTAATCCACTGCCCAACATTTTCACAGGTAACACCTCCTGTAGGCATTAACATTGCAAAAGGCAGAGGTCCTTTAATTGCTTTTATTATTGGTGGGCCAAAAAGTTCAGCCGGGAAAACCTTAATAATATCTGCTCCGACATTAATAGCATCTACAACTTCTTTTACTGTCATAGCACCTGGAAGGCATGCTATATTATTTTTGACGCAATATTCAACAGTTTTCGTATTGAGGCATGGACTGATGATATACCTTGCTCCCGCATCTATGGCTAAAGCAGCTGTATCTGGGTTTAAAACCGTCCCGGCTCCTATTATCACATCTGTGTTTTCATACTGTTTAGACAGCTTTTTAATTACGTCAATACCTTCGTTTAAGGTTAGTGATATTTCAATTGCTTTGACGCCCGCAGCAGCACACATGTCAGCTATTTTTAGTGCCTCGGCAGAGGTATCTGTTCTAATGATAGCTACCAGTCCAGTGCCCGTAATTGTCTCTAAGACTTTATCTTTATCCATTGTGAGTCACCTTCTTCAGTATACATTTTATGAAATTATATCATAGAACAAAAAAACCGCAATACTCAATGGGACTTTCAGGAGCGAGTATTGCGGTTTCTGATATTTCTACTTTTGCTGTACATCCTGATGCACCCGTGGGATGCATTCTGTTTGCCTATAAACCAGGGATATTTTGTGCCGTGTATTCCGTATTTACCCCACTCTACCCCTAAAGTCAATCTGTATTCAGAATACTTATAATGTATTGAACTATGTCAATCACTATTATGAGATAGTTTAGGTGCCAAAACTCTGTATAAATGCGAAGTGTAAATAGTTATGAATAAACTTACTAATTTCAAACGGGGTGATATTTGGTCCAACATACCGTTTTGGCTAAAGAACAGTTATTATAGCGAAATTCATAGTTAATTTAAATAATAAATAATAAAGGAGGAGTATTTACTATGAAAAAGGTATTGGTGTTTTTAATCGTCTTTAGTATGTTATGCAGCCTTAATGCAAACTACATCTTTTCTGCCGAAAACACTTCGGCAAAGTATGGTGATCTCAACGGAGATGACAACGTCAACTCAACTGATTGTACATTAATGAAAAGGTTCCTATTGCGAATTGTTTCCGAATTTCCTGTTTCAAACGGTATGATATTGGCAGACGTGAATGCAGATCAAACAGTTGATTCAAGTGATTTTACGCTGTTAAAAAGATTTGTTTTAAGGATAATTACTGAATTTCCTGCGGATAAAATACCTCTGGCAACTCCAACACCCCTGGATAATCGGATATATGAGGCAGAGCAAGCAAGATTTACTGATGCAGTTGTAGATACAAAACATTCTGGTTATTCAGGAACTGGTTATGTTGATTTCGATTGGGCACTTGGTGGTTATATTGAGTGGAATATAAATGTAGCTAAAACAGGAGCATACAACCTGACATTCAGATATGCAAATGCTTCGTCCAATGGCAATAGTACAACGAAACAAAAAATGTTATTATTGTAAAACAAACATTGTTAGAGTGATACACGGATTATAACGTGCGGTTATCTTTAAAAGCTGATATGAGAAGTTCTCAAAACAATTCTGGTAATTCTACATATACTTTTAATTTTAAAACCGGTTCAGCCATAAATGAGGCGGTAAATCTAGCTGTTGATTTTATTAAAGTACCTGTTCGTGTAACCGATGTAGGACAGATTAGTGTTAAAGTGATAGATGATTATGGATTGCCAGCTTCAAATGCTATTGTAAGATTATCAAGTGATACAGAGAAGATTGTAGCAAAAGAATTACACATTGGAGCACATAACAACGGTGAAGGTATTATCGAATTTAGCCATCATGAAAAAGGAAATGTGCTATTAAAAGTTATTGCATGGGATAATACTTACGGCAGTACATTTCCAACTCTAAAAGTTAGTAAGGAAATAATGCTTATAGCGGGTCTACCAAATCATATAAGTATTCAAGCGGAATCACCTGTTGTTGTTGGAAAAACCGCAAGTGTGTCTGGAACTGTCTATGATTCATACAATAATAGGGTTGAAGATGACACGGTTGTAACTGCTGAAGTTTCTCAAGGCACAGCAACGCCTGAACATCAAAACACTACTGATGGGGATTTCTCTTTCCTATTTAATGCACCAACAGTTGTTTCTGAAGTATATTTCAAAGCTAAGTCTAATGATATTGAAGCGATGGTCAATATTCAGTTGGTTGCTGACCAACCGGCAAATATAGTCTTTGAAAATGCTGAATATGAATTTGAGATG
>JBMOLK010000129.1:0-14232 GCA_049325575.1 Bacillota bacterium
CTGTAATCTGCTACCGCTGCCACCATAATAAATATATCATAATCTTCATAATTCTTCATTACCTGTGAAAACATCTCCTGTGCACTGGTAACACTGACCACCTCCATACTGTAAGGTGGTTTAAGATTCACCGGCCCTGAAATCAGTTTTACCTCTGCGCCTCTTTCAAAGGCTGCAGCCGCAACTGCATATCCCATCTTACCTGATGAGTGGTTTGAAATATACCTTACCGGATCAATTGCTTCCCTTGTGGGACCAGCAGTGACCAGAACCTTTAAACCTTCAAAATCCTTTTTCTTTTCACCAAATAACTTGATCACATGTGCTGCAATAGCTTCAGGTTCGGGCAAACGCCCTTTGCCGGCAGTTCCACAAGCCATTAGTCCATCTTCCGGCTCTAAAAAAAGATATCCCAGATCCATCAATTTACTAATATTACTTTGGACTATGGGATTCTCATACATCTTGAAATTCATTGCAGGAACAAAGAGGACCGGTGCACAAGAAGCCATTATAGTGGTTGAAAGCATATCATCCGCAATTCCACCGGCAGTCTTTCCTATAATATTGGCTGTTGCAGGAGCAACAATAATAAGGTCTGCCTTCTGTGCCAGGGAAATATGCTGAATATCCCATGTCTTAGGCTCCTCAAACATATCTGTTATGACAGGATTATGCGAAATAGATCTTAGGGTAAGGGGAGTAATAAACCTTTGGGCATTTTCAGTCATAATAACATGAACATCCGCTCCAAGCTTCTTTAACCTGCTGACCAGTTCAACAGCCTTATATGCAGCTATTCCGCCGCAAACACCCACTACCACAGTTTTTCCCTTAAGCAAAGCTCCCACCTCCCCACAAAAAAATAAAATCTCGTACCCGGCAAAGGATACTAGATTTTGTCTCTTTCATTTAAGAAAAGGAGACCCTGTAAACCCACACCCTTAGCGGATGCCCTATTCCGTCTCCTTTATTTTACTTTGAGAGACCAAACTATTTGATTCCGCTCTTTGTTCTAATGTATGTAATCTTTTGTTCATCAATCTCATTGATTGCCACAGTAACCGGCTTATCGGAATTGCATTCAGTGAGTTTGTGTGCCCCTTCGGTCAGCTGTCTGGCCCTTTTAGCAGCAGCTACCACAAGTGTATATCTGCTGTCTACTTTATTTAACAAAGAACTTATCCCTGGATCAATCATAGTTGGCTTTTTATTTGTTGTCTCCTTCATATAAGCTCAACCTCCTTAAATATAATAGTGAATTTTATATCAATTACAATTAATGCATAAAAGCATAAATCATTTCATCATGTCAAGTATGTTCCTGTTTCTTTTGAATTTTAGCTTCTCTGCCTGTAATATACATCGTAAACTGTTTACCGAATCTTCAATCTTATCATTTATAATAACGTAATCATACCTTTGGGCATAAGCTATTTCATTTCTAGCCTTATCAAGGCGTTTCTTAATAACATCTGCCTCCTCTGTTCCCCTTTTTTCAATCCTTCTTTTTAATTCTTCGAAGGAAGGAGGAAGTATAAACAAAGATACACAATCGGGATATCTTTTCATGATATTGGACGCACCTTCTACCTCTATCTCAAGCAGACAGTCCAACCCGGACTTAATAGTATCCTCTATATACTTTCTTGGTGTTCCATAGTAATTATCGCAGTATTTAACCCATTCAACAAGCTCATCGTTCTCAATCATAGACTTAAATTCGTCGTGAGATTTAAAGAAATAATTCACACCTTCAGCTTCGCCTTTTCTAGGCTCTCTGGTAGTTGCCGAAACGGAAAAACTTATATTTTTCTCTCTCTCTTTTATCAGGTTTAAAAGTGTACCCTTACCGGCACCTGAAGGCCCGGATACAATAACCAGGAGTCCCTCACGGAACATTATTGTTCCCCCTATTCTTCGATTTCTTCTTCTACTTCTACAACATCAGTTTCCTTTGCATTTAATCTGTGTGCTACTGTTTCCGGCTGAACTGCCGATAAAATAATATGGTCGCTGTCTGTAATAATTACTGCCCTTGTTCTTCTTCCATAAGTAGCATCTACAAGCATACCCCTGTCACGGGCTTCCTGAATAATTCTCTTTATTGGAGCAGATTCAGGACTAACTATAGCAACAAGCCTGTTTGCCGATACAATATTGCCGAAACCTATGTTTATTAACTTCATCATTATTCCTCCCAATAGTTATTCAATGTTTTGTATCTGTTCCCTTATTTTTTCCAGTTCACTCTTTATCTCTACAACATTCTTTGTTATATTTAAATCGTTTGCTTTAGAACCTATGGTATTAATTTCCCTATTCATTTCCTGAAGAAGAAAATCAAGTTTTCTACCTACAGGCTGATTTATTTCTACTGTCTCCCTAAGCTGGTTTATATGGCTTCCAAGTCTTACCAACTCTTCATCAATACTGCATCTGTCTGCAAAAATGGCTACCTCAGTGGCTATACGATTCTCATCCACAACCTGCTGGTCCAACAATTCTTTTAACCTGTTTTCCAATTTATATTTATATTCTTTTACAACTTCGGGTGCTCTTATGCTAATTTCCTTAACAATATTTTCAATGGAAGATGCCCTTTCAAGCAAATCATTCTTAAGACCCTCACCCTCGATTTTTCTCATACTTATAAGGGCCTCAAGTGCATTATCCAGAGCTTCGGAAAGCAGACTCCAAATTTTCTCCTCATCCTGTTCTGCCTTCTCTACCTTGAGTATGTCGGGAAACTTTGCAATCAAGGATACAGATATGTCATCCTTCAAGCCATACTTATCCCTTAAAAGCTCCACACTTTTGATATAAGTCTTGACCAGCCCCTCATCAATCAAAATAGTCTTTGACTCTTCGCTAAAATCATCGTAGCTTATATACACATCAACCTTGCCTCTTGATATGATTTTGCCGACGGCTTCCCTTACTTTATCCTCCAGAAAGGAGATTTGTCTGGGAATCTTTATATAAATATCGCTATATCTATGGTTTACAGTTTTAATTTCTACAAGGAATTCCTTCCCTTCACCCTGGGATTTGCCCCGACCAAAACCAGTCATACTTTTTATCATAAGTTTTTTCATCCTCTTCCTGGATTTAATAGGTTATTCCAATACGTATTATAACATAATTTCAGACAATTAAAAGGCCATTTCTTTAATTTTTATATGTTTCTTCCTATTTTCTCCCGTTTACTTAATGAATAATCCTATTTTATTATAAAAATTGAAAGGATCAAACATTACTTTTTCAGATTTTTGCTATCTCTATTAAAACAGGGTGCTTTCTGCACCCTAATTTATCTTCCGCTTTAAAGACTGGTATTAAAAATCCACTGCTTAAATGGCTGTGACATTCTTTATCGCCTGCAACACCCGGGACTTTTCAAAGGGTTTTACAACAAAATCCTTTGCACCAAGCTTTATGGCCTCTATAACCATGGACTGCTGCCCCATGGCTGAAACCATAATAATACTGGTATTTGGGCTGTGTTTGACAATTTCTTTTACCGCTCTTATTCCGTCCATATCGGGCATGGTGATATCCAAAGTCATAATATCAGGCTTATGTATCCTTGCCTGTTGGATAGCCTCATACCCGTTCGCGCCTTCTCCTACCACCTGATAAGTATCTATTTCCTCAATCATCTTTTTTAGCAGGGTTCTCATAAAAATTGCATCGTCAACAACAACAAATTTGAGATTTTTCATTTTCCTACATCTCCTAATTCATACATTAGTATTGACAAAACAGCAATTCCGGCAGTCTCAGTTCTTAGTATCCTGGGTCCTAATGTTACGGGATTTACTCCTCTTCCTACAGCCTTTTCAATCTCTTTTTCTGTAAATCCTCCTTCAGGTCCTATAAAAACAAATACGTTCTTAATATCGGCTTTGCCTTCTAAAATATGCCTCAAACCTTTTCCCGTTTCTTTCTCATAAGGTATAACAGCCATGTGAGCATTTTTTGAATACTCCACTGCATCTTGAAAACTAATGGGAAATTCTACCCTGGGGATAATGCCCCTATTACACTGTTTGGCTGCCTCCATTGAGATCCGGTTCCATCTTTCACACTTCTTTTCTTCATCTTTTCTGCTGGCAAGCTTTACAACCGTTCTTTCGGTTATAACGGGAAATATCCTTTTAACCCCCAGTTCTACTCCCTTTTGTATGATAAAATCCATTTTATCCGACTTGGGCAAACCTTGAAAAAGGGTAACCTCAACAGGGGGCTCTGTAACGTTCTTAGTGGAACTAACAATTTTTGTAAGAACAGAGTGGTCTTCAAATTTTTGTATCTCAACCAGATAGTCCATTCCTTTGCTGTCACTTACTATTATATTATCTCCAGGTTTTAATCTCAATACTCTTCTTATATGATCAACGTCTTCCCCCGTTATGTTAATTGAATCAGGGAAGACATCCGTGCTCTTTACAAAGAATCTAGACATCTTAACGCAATCGCCACCCATTCTCCAAGCTCTAATATCTCTTCGCACCTAAATCCAAGTTTTAGGTACGCATCCAGAACTTCCTGTTTTCTTTCCTTGATAATGCCCGACATAATCATCAATCCATCCTTCTTAAGGAAAGATGGTATGTCTGTGGATATCCCGATTATGACATCTGCAATAATATTGGCAACAACAAGGTCCGCCTCTTTCTTTTCTATATCATCCAAAACACCCTTAAAAGCATGTATATTGTCAACTTCATTTATGATAGAATTCTCTTTTGTAACCTTTACCGCCACATCATCTATATCAACTGCAGTTATATCTGCCGCACCCAGCTTAGATGCAATTATTGAAAGGATACCGGTACCACAGCCCACATCAATAACTCTATCTTTTTCTTTTATATACTTTTCGATAAGAACAGCACACATCTTTGTAGTTTCATGTGTGCCTGTACCAAAAGCCATACCTGGATCAAGTTCAATAACTATTTCACCGTCTTTATTATCGTAATTTTCCCATGAGGGCTTAACAACCAATTTATTCGTCAAATGAAAAGGTTTATAATACTTTTTCCACGAGGTACTCCAATCTTCATCATCAACTTCGGCATATCCCATATAACCTTCCCCAACATCAAGAAAATTGTTAATATATGAGAGCTTCTCTTTTACAAGGGAAGTTAACTCTGAAATGTTAGTCTCCCCGGAAAAGTAAGCCTTTATAACCACGTCCTCACCCAGGTTATTTAAAAATTCATCATCAGCATAATCCAAAGAATTGGGTTTTAAGATCTCCCTCCTGATTTCGTTAGGATCTTCTATAGCAACCCCACCTGCTCCAATTGAAGAAAGCATTTCAGATACTGCATCATATGCCTCTTCCGTTGTTTTTATCCTGATTTCATGCCATATCATTAATATTTTTCCTCCGAAGTGATAATTATAATCTTGTGCATCCTACATCCCCAGCGCATCCTTCATTTTATCAAAAAAGCTTTTTCTTTGTTCATGAACTTCATCACCAATCAGTTCGGCAAACTCCCTTAGAACCTCTTTCTGCTTTTCACTAAGCTTCTTAGGTACTTCAACATTTACTTTCACATACTGGTCACCACGGCCGCTTCCTCTTAGGAAAGGTATACCCTTGGATTTTAGTCTGAACACGGACCCGGTTTGGGTACCTTCAGGAACAGTATATCTTACCTTACCGTCAAGCGTAGGCACCTCAAGCTCTGCTCCTAAGGCAGCCTGTGCAAAGGTTATTGGGATCTCACAAATCACGTCATTACCCTGCCTTTGAAAAATAGGATGAGGCTTTACTCTTATTGAGATATAAAGATCCCCCGAAGGCCCCCCCTTTGATCCCGGCTCTCCTTCACCTCTTAGAGAAATGGTCTGTCCGTCATCAATTCCTGCTGGAACATTAATCTTTATCTTAACAGGTTTTCTTACCCTTCCCTTACCTCCGCAAGATTCACAAGGGTCGGTTATGATCTTTCCTTCACCATGGCAGACGTCACACGTCTTTATATTTACAAACTGCCCAAAAGGTGTCCTCTGCTTGTATTGTATCTGACCGGTACCATTACAGTGCTGGCATGTAGTGGGCTGGTGTCCCGGTTTTGAACCTGCACCCTCACATTTCGGGCACACTTCCATCCTGTTTATGGATATTTCCTTTTCTATTCCAAAAGCAGCTTCTTCAAAGCTGATCTCCATAACCATTTTAAGGTCGGCACCCTTCTGTGGGCCCCTCTTGGTTCTTGTCGTTCTGCCTCCAAAACCCGATCCGCCAAAAAATGTCTCAAATATATCGCCGAAACCACCAAAATCGAAGTCACCAAAACCGCCGTTAAAGCCGCCAAAACCACTTCCATCGGTAGCTGCATGACCAAACTGGTCATACTGGGCCCTCTTTTGGGAATCACTTAGTACCTCATAGGCTTCATTGGCTTCTTTAAACTTTGCTTCGGCCTCCTTATCACCCGGGTTTACATCGGGATGATACTGCTTTGCCAGTTTCCTGTAAGCTTTTTTTATATCAGCATCGGATGCACTTTTATCAACACCGAGGACCTCATAGTAATCCCTCTTGCTAGCCATCCAATCAACTCCTTCATATATATAAGTTAAATAAAGTCTATTCTATTCTTATCAGATTATAACATATAGCAGCAGCCGGCTACAAACAAATTTAAAGAGCCAAAGCCAGCTTAGTGACTTTGGCCTTTAACTCTTTTGTAACTAACAGACAGTACAGGTACTGCTATTTATTATCTTCATCAACTACCTTATAGTCTGCATCATATACATTTTCCTGGCCTCCAGCTGCACCTGCCTGTGCTCCAGGATTTGCTCCCATGTCGGGACCTGGTGCTGCCCCAGGGTTCTGCTGGTAAATCTTTGCAGATACTTCGTAAAACGCCTGCTGCAGTCCTTCCGTAGACTTCTTAATGGTCTCAACATCAGTTCCTTTAAGGGCTTCTTTTACTTTGTTTATTTCAGCTTCAACCTTTGATTTATCTTCACTGCTTAACTTGTCGCCTAGTTCCTTAAGTGTCTTTTCAGATTGGAATACCATAGAGTCAGCGTTATTTCTAACCTCAACAGCCTCTTTTTTCTTCCTGTCCTCTTCTTCATACTTCTGTGCTTCTTTAACAGCCTTATCTATTTCAGCATCTGAAAGATTTGTAGTTGCAGTCATGGTTACTTTCTGCTCTTTGCCGGTACCCAGGTCTTTAGCAGAAACGTGAACAATACCGTTGGCATCTATATCAAAGGATACCTCAATCTGTGGTACGCCTCTAGGTGCCGGCGGAATACCATCAAGATTGAATTCTCCCAGGAGTTTGTTGTCGGCAGCCATCTGTCTTTCACCCTGGAATACTCTTACGGTTACAGCGGTCTGACCATCTGCAGCTGTAGAGAATATCTGGCTCTTCTTGGTAGGTATTGTTGTATTTCTTTCAATAAGCTTTGTAAATACCCCTCCAAGAGTCTCGATACCAAGAGACAGCGGAGTTACATCAAGAAGCAGAAGATCTTTTACTTCACCTGTAAGTACACCGGCCTGAATGGCAGCACCTACAGCAACACACTCATCGGGATTTATACCCTTGAAAGGATCCCTTCCGAAATATTTCTTTACTGCATCCTGAACTGCAGGTATTCTTGTAGAACCTCCCACCAGCAAAATCTTGTCTATTTTGTCAGGAGAAAGGCCTGCATCCTGCATAGCCTGCCTTGTTGGTCCCATGGTTTTTTCAACAAGATCTGATGTTATCTCATCAAATTTTGCTCTTGACAATGTTACATCAAGATGTTTGGGTCCTGTTGCATCAGCAGTAATAAATGGAAGGTTGATGTTTGTAGTTGTAACACCTGAAAGCTCTATTTTAGCTTTTTCAGCTGCTTCCTTAAGCCTTTGCATAGCCATTTTATCATTTTTCAAATCAATGCCGTTTTCTCTTTTAAAGGTATCTACCAGGTAATTCATTATTCTTTCGTCAAAATCATCTCCACCAAGCCTGTTATTACCATGAGTAGCTAAAACTTCAAAAACTCCGTCTCCTATCTCCAGTATGGATACGTCAAAAGTACCTCCACCCAGGTCAAATACAAGAATTTTCTGGTCATGCTCCTTATCGAGCCCATACGCCAAAGCTGCAGCTGTCGGTTCATTTATTATTCTTAACACTTCCAAGCCTGCAATTTTACCTGCATCCTTGGTTGCCTGTCTCTGGGAGTCACTGAAGTATGCAGGTACGGTTATAACAGCCTGGGAAACCTTTTCACCAAGGTAGCTTTCTGCATCTGCCTTTATTTTTTGCAGGATCATAGCTGAAATCTCCTGCGGAGTATGCTGCTTATCATCAACTTGTACCTTTCTATCGGTACCCATATCTCTTTTTATAGAAATAACAGTTCTCTCCGGATTTGTAATAGCCTGTCTTTTTGCTACCTGGCCAACCAGCCTTTCACCTGTTTTAGAAAAAGCAACAACGGACGGAGTCGTCCTGCTTCCTTCAGAATTTGGGATTACAACAGGTTCTCCACCCTCCATAACGGCTACACATGAGTTTGTAGTACCTAAATCTATACCAATTACTTTTGCCATAAACAAGTCCTCCTTCTTTAATAAAAATACTTTTCACTATATAAAGTTTATCTACTTTTACAGTTCCATCTCTTTAGATAACACCGGTAGTACAATTTTAGTTGGCAACCTTAACCATACTATGTCTTATTACCTTATCCTTTATTATATAACCCTTCTGAAATTCTTCAACTATTACATTGTCGCCATACTCCTCATCTTCCACATGCATAACCGCATTATGTAAGTTGGGATCAAAATTTTCCCCTACACTCTTTATTTCTTCAACTCCCAGCTTTTTCATAACATCCTTGAATTGGCGGTAAACAAGGTCAATACCTTCCCTAAGCGACTTGCTATCTGCTTCATTAGCCGAAGCCTGGACAGCCCTTTCAATATTGTCAACTACAGGTAAGAAAGCCGCAACTACATCACTGGCAGCATCAGAGTATATGGATTCCTTTTCTTTGGCAGTCCTCTTCTTGTAGTTGTCAAATTCTGCTGCAGTCCTTTGAAGCATATTAAAATACTCCTCACACTGCTTCGACTTTTCATCAAGCTTACCTTTTAACAGATCAATTTCTTCACTGTCTGAAGGCCTGCAGTTATTGTTGCAGGAGGCGCCATCATTAGTATCTTCGTTTACCCTCATGCCTCCATCCTTCATTTCTTCCCTATAATTTTCATTTTGTATATCCTTTTCCTTTTTCATTGAATTTGTATAACCCTCCTTGTCACCTTCGATTTTTAACTGATTATTAATAAAATACTTATCCTGTAATATTAAGTTCTATATTTAAAAATAAAGCAGCAGAATTATCTTGTATCATTAAATGGCTCTCCAAAGTTTTTTCCTATAAGCTTGTCAATTTCTTCGTTTATTTTCTTTCGCATATAGCTCATTGCAGCCAGAACCTTTGAATACTCCATCCTCGTAGGACCAATTACACCAATGGTACCGATAACAATATTACCCAAGCTATAGGTAGCTGTAACAAGACTGCAATCCTTCATTTCATCTATCTTATTTTCCTTACCTATCTGAATGTTGATGCTCTTGCTGTTTTTGTCAATGTCGGTAAGAGCCTTGCTAAGTAAATCCTTTGCATCCATAAGATTTAAAAATTCCCTGGCCTTAACAACATCGCTGAACTCCGGATAGTTTAGCATGTTTATAGCACCGTCAAGATAAACCTCCGAGCAGTCTATCTGATTTATGCAATCGGTTACTCCATTCAATATGGGAAGTAAGATCTCCTGGCTTGATCCTATTAAAAACTCTATCTCCCTTATAATAGGCAGATTAATCTGATCTATCGTAAGGCCGGACAATTTTTCGTTAAATATATTGGAAACGGTTATCAAAAATTCCGGCAGAACCGCTTCAGGGATTTTCACCAGGCTGTTTTTTACAATACCTGCATTTGTCACAACAATAACCAGGGCTTTACCCCTATCGACAGGCACCACCTGCACTGCCCTTAAAATACTGTTCTTTCTTTCAGGCGCCGAAGCCATGGATGCATATTTTGTAATTTTAGACATGGCAACCGAAGCCTGCTTTAAGAGTTGACTTAGCTCATTTATACGGGTTTCCATAGCAGCCTTTATGCTGTACATTTCTTCAACAGTGAGCTCACTTGCCTTCATTAGCTGATCCACGTAAAACCTGTATCCCTTGTCTGAAGGAATCCTGCCTGCAGAAGTATGTGGCTGGGCCAAGTATCCCATTTCTTCCAAATCAGCCATTTCATTTCTTATGGTCGCCGAACTTAACCCGAGTTCGTGTTTCCTTGACACTGACCTTGAGCCGACAGGCTCTGCAGTGCTGATGTAATCGTCGATAATGGCTTGTAAAATTTTCTTTTTCCTATCGTCCAAAAACATCATTCTCTCTCCTTTGTTAGCACTCTATCAAGTCGAGTGCTAATACTATTTTAAAAATACCACCGTACTTTTCTTTTGTCAAGATATTTTTATGGATATTATTTGCTTTAATTACTTTTACTATTCTTTACATAAAACAAACTATAAAAACTCCACAAAAACTTGGTTTGCAAGGTCAAGCCCTGAATCGGAAAGCTTTAGGAAACCTTTATCCATATGTATAAATCCCTTCTCAAGAAGACTATTTAATTGAGCACCGTATATATCCATAATATTCTTATTAAACTTCCTCTCAAACTCCTTCATGCAAATACCGTCAATCAATCTTAATCCCAGTATCATAAACTCGGACATCTTATCTTCATCTGTGATAAGCAGAATATTTTCTTTGGGTATTTGTCCCTTATCAATACTATTTGCATACTCCAGTATATCACCCACATTATTGAACCTTTCACCATTAAAGTACGAGTGAGCCCCGGCTCCTATCCCGATATACTCCTCACCTTTCCAATAAATCAAGTTATGCCTGCATAAAAAGCCGTCTTTTGCAAAATTGGATATTTCATAATGCTTATACCCTTTGCCACCTAGTCTCTCTATAGCTTCCCAATACATATCCCTGTCCAGTTCATCGTCTAAAGGAACGAGTTCTCCTGACTCAAGCCTTCTGCCAAAAACAGTCTCCTCCTCAATCTTCAGGCTGTAACACGATAGATGAGCCGGCTCCAGGGCACTAACAGACTCTATAGTCCCTACCCAGTCCTCAAAAGCCTGGTTCGGTATTCCAAAGATAAGATCAATATTTATGTTATTAAAACCCACCTTTTTAGCCAGATTATAATTCTCAATAAACTCCTCTATAGTATGAATCCTTCCCAAGTCCCTAAGTAACCGGTTCTGCCAGGCCTGAAGCCCTATGCTTAGCCTGTTTATCCCAACAACCTTGAAAGTGGCCAGCTTCTCATATGAAAGGGTGCCCGGATTGGTTTCTATAGTAATTTCAGCTCCTTTAGCAATGTTAAATGCCTGTCTTAATAGCACAACAACTTCATATATATTATGTGCACCAACAAGTGAAGGTGTTCCACCTCCGATAAAAACCGTCTTTATCCTAAAGTCTTTTAGTATATTGCTGTATAGAGCTATTTCTTTTTTTAAGGCATTAAAATATGCAGGGACAAAATCGTCCCTGCATGCAAAGGAATTAAAATCACAGTAATAGCACTTGGACTTGCAAAACGGTATGTGAATATATAAACCTAATTCCTTATCGTCACCTAACATCATAACACCAACTCATTACTTGATTACTTAATCTGTAAAACAGCTTGCTCCCATAAACCTTCAAAGCAGATCTTTAGCTATCCAGTTTGAGAACGCTCATAAATGCTTCCTGTGGAACTTCTACACTTCCAACCTGACGCATACGTTTTTTACCCTCTTTTTGTTTTTCCAAAAGCTTCCTTTTACGTGATATATCTCCTCCGTAACACTTGGCCAAAACGTCTTTTCTGTAAGCTTTAACTGTTTCTCTGGCAATTATCTTGCCGCCGATACACGCCTGTATAGGTATCTCAAACTGCTGCTTGTGAATGGTATCCTTAAGCTTTTCCGCTATTCTTCTACCCCTGGCATAGGCCTTGTCCTTATGAACTATAAAAGAAAGAGCATCAACTATTTCACCGTTTAGTACTATATCAAGCTTTACAAGGTCGGATTCCCTATAACCCAAAAGCTCGTAGTCTAACGAAGCATAACCCTTTGTTCTTGATTTTAACGCATCAAAAAAGTCATAAATTATTTCATTTAAAGGCATTTCATAAGTGAGCATAACCCTTCCCTCATCAATGTATGTCATATCCTTATAAACGCCTCGTCTCTCCTGTGACAGTTCCATTATGTTACCCACATATTCTGTCGGGGACATAATGGTTGCCTTTACGATAGGCTCCTCCATAAAATCTATCTCCGCAGTCGGAGGTAGATTGGTCGGATTATCTATATAAAATTCCTCACCATCTGTCTTTGTTACCTTGTATATAACGCTTGGAGCTGTTGTTACAAGGTCAAAATCGTATTCCCTTTCTAATCGCTCCTGGATTATCTCCATATGCAAAAGCCCTAAGAATCCACACCTAAAACCAAATCCCAGAGCAATGGATGATTCGGGTTCAAAGGTTAATGAAGCATCATTTAACTGAAGTTTTTCCAGTGCATCCCTAAGATCACCATACTTTGAACCGTCAGCAGGATAAATACCGCAGAAAACCATGGGATTAACCTTCTTATAGCCTGGCAAGGGATCTTTTGCAGGGTTTTCAGACAAGGTTACAGTATCTCCCACTCTTGTATCCTTGACATTCTTGATACTTGCCGCAATATATCCTACTTCACCTGCTAAAAGCTCATCACATGGTGCCAATCCTCCTGGTCTTAGGTAACCTACTTCAGTTACCAAAAATTCTTTTTTGGTATACATCATCTTTATTTTATCGCCTACTTTTACACTGCCCTCTTTTACCCTTATATATACTATAACTCCTTTATAGCTGTCATAATATGAATCGAATATAAGTGCACGGAGCGGATCATTCTCATTTCCCTCAGGGCAAGGAACCGTCTTGACAACATTTTCAAGTACAGCTTCAATATTGATACCGCTTTTTGCAGAAACAAGGGGAGCATCGCTTGCATCAAGCCCGATAACATCTTCTATTTCCTTCTTTACATGATCAGGCTGAGCACTTGGAAGATCAATCTTGTTAATTACAGGCAATATCTCCAGATTATGCTCAAGGGCAAGATAAACATTCGCCAAAGTCTGGGCTTCTATTCCCTGGGCTGCATCCACCACAAGTATTGCTCCTTCACAGGCTGCCAAACTCCTTGATACCTCATAATTAAAATCTACGTGCCCCGGTGTATCTATAAGGTTTAAGACATATTCCTGTCCGTCCTTGGCTCTATATACCATTCTGACAGCCTGGGCCTTTATAGTAATACCGCGTTCACGCTCTATATCCATAGTATCCAAAACCTGGTCTTCCATTTCCCTCTGGGTCAAAACTCCGGTCATTTCCAGCAATCTATCTGCAAGGGTTGATTTACCGTGGTCAATATGTGCGATTATACAAAAATTTCTTATTCTCTTTTGTCTTTCACTTGCCATGAATTCATCCTCCTACTAATATAAAGGAAGTCTATTTGTCATTTAAACAATTAACTCAATTATTTGATATAATACATCAGCATATAATTATAACATAACAATTTTCAGGTGAACAGAAGAATTTTTTTATGAAATGGCACAGGTTGAAAAACCAGGCTAAAAGCTGTCGGAAAACCAGTTCTTGAGCCTTTCCATATCCCTTTTTATATACTTTGTGTTTATAAAGAAACTCTTATTAAAAACCCTAATATGATAATAGTCTTCTCTGAATGGTTTAACGCGAACCATAGATATCACTTTTTCCTTATTCATCAAGTTGCTAATTGAGTGATCCACCGTAAATATGCCGGCAGTAACAATAGAAAGTGAAAGCAAAAAAACAAACAAGCATTTTCTCCTGATAAGCCTAATCTCCCTGTATCTTTCAACCCTGTTCATTAACATATCCCCATTTATCCTTAGTAGTCAGATTACTTTATTAGTATTCCCATAAAATGCTTATTTATTATTAACAACCTCATTTATTACCTCTGCAAGATATTTTGTACTCTCTATACACTCATTCACCGTATTTCCGTCTCCCCCAATTTCAACTATCAAC
>JBMOLK010000130.1:0-1748 GCA_049325575.1 Bacillota bacterium
AGCCATTATACCAATTATGCTTCCAGGTCTGACTCCCTTTTCTCTTAAGGACCTTGCCATTTGATTGGATTTTTCATTTAGCCCTCTGTAAGTTAACTCTTCTTCCCCTATACACAGTGCTATATTCCCCGGGCCCTTTTTAACAGCTTCTTCAAAAAGACTGTGGATTGTTTTGCTAAAATCATGTTCTACCTGATTATTATTAAAATCAAAAAGAATCTTACTTCTCTCCTGATGAGTGAGGATATCTATTTCAGAGAGAGTAATCAAAGGATCCTGTGCTATCTGCTTTAAAATGTTTATGAAATGCACACCCATTCTCTCTATTGTTTCTCTTTTAAACAAATTGATATTATATTCAAACTCAAGCTTCAAACCTTTTTTCTTTTCGCCGATAAACAAGGTTATATCGAACTTGGATATTCTATTTTTATATTCATAGGGTATAAACTCCGCTTCACCCAGCTTTATTTCGGATATATCCAGATTCTCGTAGGCAAAAAATACATCGAACAAAGGGTTTCTACTGTGGTTCATGTTTAATTCCAACTTATCAACAAGCATTTCAAACTGGTAATCCTGATTCTCAAAAGCCTTGAGAGCATTTTGCTTTGTCTCTTGCAGAAACTCAAGATAGGTTTTTGTACTACTTGGGAAGCTTCTCATAACAATAGTGTTTACAAACATCCCAATGATATTTTCCAGATCTTCCCGGGACCTTCCGGCTGTTGGTGAACCTACAATAATATCTTCCTGAGATGTATATTTGGCTAGTAGAACATTGTATGCTGCAAGTAGAATCATATAAAGGGTAGCCCCTGTTTTAGATGCAATATTGCTTAAAGACTCTAAAAGGCTTTCACCTACTTCAAAGAAGACTTTATCCCCATCAAAGGTTTGAAATGGCGTTCTTTGATAATCAGTAGGAAAATTCAGTACCGGAATATCTCCCTTTAAAACTTCCAACCAGTAAGTTTCCTGCTTCTTAATAAGATCTGTTTTCAACAGTTGATTCTGCCATTCTGAAAAATCGTTGTACTGCAACTGAAGTTCAGGAAAATCTTTACCTTTATAAAGTGCTGTCAGCTCTTTAATAAGAATATTCATTGATACACCGTCGGATATGATGTGGTGCATGTCAAACATAAACAGGTGGCTGTCAGAACCTGTTTTAACAAGCCCAACCCTCATGAGAGGAGCCTTTGACAGATCAAAGGGCTTCACAAATATTTTGATTATATCATCTAGTTTATCTTCGTCCTCTTCATAAAAAATAATATTAAAATCTACATGCTCATGTATCCTTTGTACTGGCTCATTATCAACCACATCAAAAGATGTTCTTAGAGAGCCATGCCTTCTTATGAGTATCTTAAAAGCTTCTTCAAGCTGTTTGATATTGAGCTGTCCTTTTACCATCCTGAAGAAAGGAAGATTATAAGTGGTTCCTTCATCTTCCAGCCTATTCAATACGAACATTCTTCTTTGTGCAGATGAAACAGGATAATAATCCTTCCTCTCTGCCTTTTTTATAGAGGAATACACACACTTATCGGAATTTCTTATGTAATCTGCAAGCGCTTTGAGGTTAGGCATATTAAATACTTGACTCAGAGGAACTTCTATTGCCATTTCCTTATATATTTTTGATGTAAGGACTGTTGCTTTAAGTGAGTGTCCTCCAATTTCGAAGAAGTTATCATTAATACTAACCTTGCTTGTTTCTAGAACCTCTTTCCATATCTCCA
>JBMOLK010000131.1:0-14063 GCA_049325575.1 Bacillota bacterium
ATGGATACAACTGCTGCAAGTTTATATGATAGAGATACAGGTGCTAATAAAATGGTATAGCCTATAAATGCCCAATTCAGCCACGCCAGGTACTTAATTTTAATAGGAAGAATAAGGAACAAATGCAGTTCATAGTTAGGATAAATATAGGCAAAGGCAAGGAACAACGACAAATTCAAGTACATGGAAGTGGCAGCACTGTTTGCAATAAACGCAGCAGCCGTTGTACCTATCATTCCCACCAGATAATAAATATTAAACCTAAAGCTTCCCCATTCATGTTCAAGGCCGGTCCCAATCATATAATAAAAATATAGTATGAACAGTATAAAGATAGGCGAGCCCCCAGGCGGAATGAAGATATAGGAAACCAGCCTCCAAACCTCTCCCTTTAACACCAGGGAAGGTTCGAGAACAAGAAATTTTACAAACTCCGGCCTGATCCATGATAGAAGATATACAAACAAATTAAGTCCTACGATATGTAACATTAAACCCTTTACTGCATATCTCCCGAATTTTCTCTCCAGTTTATCAAGCAAATTCATAAATAAAATCTCCCAAATATATAAATTCTTTACCCCAATGATTTTACCAAATAAATTAAACAAAACAAAGGGTTTTAGGAAATTATATTTATTCTTTGGATCTTAAAACTGACTTTCTGATACCAATTATACATTGAAACCCAATATGTCTCATGCTAATATAAAAATATGATTGACAGTCAGTCATAATTATCAGAAAGGAGGGTGCATATGTCTTCTAAGGACAAAACTAAAAAGTCGGAAGAGACAAAAAGCAGGATACTAAAAGCAGCGGAACAGCTGTTCATTGAAAATGGATTTGACAAAACCCCTGTCAGTCAAATTGTTAAAAAGGCCGGGGTTGCACAGGGAACCTTTTATCTGTATTTCCCTACAAAAGATGATGTTCTTCTTGACATTATCAGAGATCATTTACGTGATATGCTTTTATGTATAACTCAATACATCAACCCTCTAATCCCCTCACTTGATGATATTGACAATGTTATTAAAGCTTTTGTTCAATTTATGAACAAGCATAAGGATATTATGAAACTGCTTCACAAAAGCTCGATAGCAAATATTATAAGTGAAGGTAAGTCCCTTGCAGAATTTGAGGGAAGCTTATTAAGCCCCATTAAGGAATGGGTTGAAAACGGCATAAGAAAGGGAATAATAAGAAAGCAAAGTCCTCAATTATCTACTTACTTTATTTATTTACTTTCCCATACCGTGCTTGAAAAAGCATTCCTTTTTGAATATCCAGCACCTCTTGAAACTATTGCTCCGGAGCTTGCTAATTTTATAAAAGGTGCCTTGACATAGACTGTTGATATACTGTACTTTTTGACCGGTCAAACCTCAAATACCTATGATTACAATGCAAAAACACAATATATTTGCCTTTAGTGGATATGTAACCTCATTACACTTACATCCCTTTATTGCTATGCCATAAAAGTTCAGATTTCAAGGAGGTAACTCATTATGAAGAATTTAATAGAAAAATTCTCTGCAGTTTCTTGTAAGTATAACAAACTGATTCTTCTTTTTGCAATTTTATTGTTAGTAATATCAGGGTTGATATCATCCGGTCTTACTATGGATTCCAGTATGGAGAACCTCTTACCGGATGACAGCAAGATTATTGCTTCGTCAAAGAGCTTTGAAAGTGAATTCGGTTCCCAGGACAGTGTGCTGGTTGCAGTAGAAGGGACTGCAGCTACAGCGGAAGAATACATGGAAAAGTTAGCTTTGATGATAAAAAATGACGATATTGCAGTAAATATTTTTTATAAAGCAGACTCAAAGTCCTTAAAAAAATATGCACCTTTATATATACCAAAGGATGCTTATTTACGTCTATCTATGGAACTGGATAACCCGGAAAGTTATTTGTCCCGTTTTTTGAATGCTCCTGACTTATCAAGCATGACAAACCTTTTCCTATCAAGGCTTGATGGCTTTCCAGCAGAAGACCGGGAAGAACAGATCAATAATTATGCAAAGATCCTTGTTCCGGCCGACAGTAAAGTTCTCACCCCTGATAAGTACAGGGAATTTTACGGCAGTCTGATCTTCGGTTATTTTGATAAAAGCAGTCTTGTCACTGACTCAAACTACCTGGTATCTGACTCGGGTCATATATATCTTATGATAATAAAGCCCAGGGTTGAGATGGATAACTTTGTAGAAAGCCGCGAGAGATTCTTTAGTACACTTAAAAAAGATATGGACTCGCTGCTTGATTTAAAGGAATTTTCAGGTATAGAAGCCGGATTTACCGGAGGAACATTTGTGCAGGACTATGAAGCTGACATGGTAGCATTTCAAAATTTCTATTCTACTGCATTGTTTACCTTTATACTGATACTTGGACTTATTATCATATCTTTCAGGCGCTTTCTAATTCCTCTGGCATCCGGACTTCCCCTGCTTTTAGGAACTCTCCTTGCTGCTGCTTTAATTGCCCTGACATATAAAAGCATTAATCTTTTTTCAATAAGCTTTGCAGCTCTACTTTTAGGCCTGGGCATAGATTTTGCCATACACATGACAGCACGTTACCAGGAAGAACGCTCTAAAGGATTGAATCTGGCAAGTGCTTTAGCAAATATGCTTAAAAGTACAGGTATGGGAATGTTTATCGGAGCGCTGACTACGGCTGTAGCATTTCTTGCTTTCTCTCTTGCAGAATTTAAAGCTTTTACTCAGATGGGCGTTATAATAGGTGCGGGCATTATCTTATCCCTTCTTACAATGTTTTTTGTAATGCCATCTGTTATTGCATTTTTTGATGGTGGGAAAAAAATAAAGAAACATAAGGATGTAAAGTTTTCTTTCCTTGTTCCCGTGGGAAGACTGGCAGGATCTCATCCATGGGCCGTTATTGGCATATGCATGATCCTTCTGGCAATATTATTTGTGCCTGTGTCGGGTACAAAAATTGTCACGGATATGTCGGCAATCTATCCTGACAATATGACTTCCACAAAGTGGCTTAAAATTGTAGAAGAGGAATTTGACTATAACCCTGACACATTATCATTGATGGCAGATAATATTGATGAACTTAAAAGCTGGACTGAACTTTTCAAGAAAACTGGCTCTATAAAAAGATCAGAATCTATATTGGATTTTATGCCGCAAGATCAGGACTTTAAGTTGGAAACAATTCATAAGCTTTTGTCAAAACAGAAATCCGTACCTCCGCAAAGTGGGGATAGCCTTGGCAGCAGCAACAATACTGTAACAGAGGAATACTACAAACAAGCTGTAAGCAGCTTGAAATCCAGTATAGCTAAAGTAATGGATAAAGCTGCCGTATTAGATGTACCTGAAGATTCATATGGCATTACTGCTTTAAAAGGGTTTGCTAAAAAGCTAAACAGCAGTGATGCATATAAGTATCTAGAAGCACTGCAAAAAAATATGGGACAGCAGCAAGAGTTAGTAACAAGTACTGGCTTTGAAAATCTGCAGCCTGTCACCATAAACCACCTCCCTAAAGAACTAACTGCCAATTATATAGGAAAAACCGGGAAATTCCTTGTAGAAGTGCTGCCAAATGGTGATATATGGGATGATAAAACCCTTAAAACTTTTAAAAATGATATCTATGATATAACAGAGACTCTACCGGTAGGAATGCCGGTAATAATGAATGAAATAGTTGGTATGGTAAAAAAAGACATAGTTAAAATAAGCGCTATTGCGTTTATAATTATATTCTTACTGCTGCTTATTACTTTCAGGTCAATAAAGGTTACGTTTATTACTTTGCTGCCGGTAATACTGACACTATATTTCATGCTTGGATTTGCCCGGCTTTTAAGAATTGAAATCAACATAATAAGCCTCATGGCCTTCCCTCTTATAATAGGCATAGGTATAGACAGCGGAGTACATATAATACATCGTCTAAAAGAAGATAAGAATCCTGATATAACTAACTCATTAGTCAACACAGGTAAAGCAGTAATAATGACTACATTGACAACCTTAATAGGCTTCGGAAGCTTTATGTTTGCAAACCACCCTGGCCTTTCCAGCATGGGAAAAACCGTGGTTCTTGGAATGTCGATATGCCTTTTACTATCATTAACACTACTACCGTCACTACATGTGCTGCTCATAAGAAAACCCGAAAGCAAAGCCAGGGTATAATGAAAATCAGGATAAAGCATAGAGCCTGTTAATACGCCACAAATTACAGGATTTACAAGAAACCAGGGAGTATTTTCAGGCTCTGGACTTTACTTTCATAATGTTCTTTCCCTAACCTTAAGCCATAAGAAAACTATGCTTTCTGTAGAATACCTTTGAGACTTCCTATCTCCGGTCCGGGTAAGAAATACTTATAAGGGTTTCCGTCTCATAGTAATCCAATGGAAACTTGTTTATTTCAAACCTGGGTTTTTCCAGAATGAAGTTTCCTGAAATACCTGTACCCTCTTTAGGATTTTTGTACTTATCAACATCAATCTTACCATTGTTATTCTCATCATGGAAAACAACAACACAATATTCACCCATAGGCAGACCTTCAAGAATAATTTCTGCATCTCCGTTTACCAGTTCCACACTTTCTGTCATAAATACATTCTCCTCTATAAGTTCTGTGTATCCTTCATTCACAATAGGAACATCCTTGTTGAAAACCTTGGCAACTAAAGGCCCTGGTCTGTTCTGCAAGCCCCCCAGCTTGATTGTTATTTTCCCGTTTGAACATAATTCTCTGGATTCTTCATCCCCATGGTACACCCTTCTTACAAGAAACCTGAACCAGGGTGAAGCATCAGTCTGAAACACCTTGCTTTTATCCTTGTAGCTTAGGAGACCAGAGTTAAAGCAGGAATAAATTCCTTGCCATCCGGTACCGCCTTGTCGCCCTACCAGCCACATATTTTCACGCCCCTTAATAAAGGATGAAATATCCGACCCTGTTATACCGGCAGGCTCAAATGCCCTGTATCCGCTGTACCCCTTAAAATCCTTATCCATATAGAAAAAATGCCTATGGTTAGGAAAATAGAGAGAGAACAAGCCAAAGGTATGCTCATCCGCATGTATGAAAATATCGTCGGACTTTATATTCTCCTCCATATACCTGCATATTTCCTTCATGGGTCCGTTATACCTTTCTTTATTCATATCCATGTAAGGCACAAGTGAAAATACAAGCAAAAGTACTACTGCAAATATTGAAAAATCCTTGTATTTAAGCTTTGATATCCCATAAGCAAACGCCAGTAGAAATAGTCCCACAACAGGGAAGATATACCTTTCTATAAATATCGGTCTTACCAGATAAGATATCACTACGGCAGTTATAAGGGTCAAGAGGTAAACAGTGATTCCATAGGCTGCCAGGAGACCTTTCTTCTCGCGCTTTCTTATTGCATACATCAGCCCTGTAACAATAAAAATCAAAGCACCAATTAGTGAGGGAACTACAAAAGGATACCTGGATTGAAATTTAGCAGTAAAGGGAAAAAGTAAGGTGCTCCAAATAACATAATTATTTACCGACAAAATCCAGAAGTTCTTAGATGTTTTAGAAATCTGTGAAGCCAGGGTTATTATCCATGGACCGTAGCAAGCTACTGCAGCACCGGCAGTAACAAGATAGGCATAAAGCCTCTTTTTATCAAATAGTTTAACCAGATAAATAAGCAAAATAATATTGGCAATAGTCACTGCCAAAAGAGCATAATAGTGTATATAGGCAGAAGCAACAGAAAACAAACCCAGCTTTATAAAATCGCTGATTCTTCCTTTATCTGCACATAAATAACCATATAATACAGTCCTGGTCACAAAGAATGCTGTCCAGGTATACATACGGGTCTCTTGTGCCATTGAAAGGCTCATAGGTATAATAAGGACAATCAGGGCAAAAATCATACCTGTAAACTTGTCAAAAGCCCTTCTCACTGGCCCCATCCCAAGGGCTGCAAGTGCCAGCACACCAAATACCGACAGCAATCTTAGTGATGCTTCGGAATTTCCAAATACCCCGCTAAATACCTTGAGCATAATAAAATATAATGGAGGATGGCTGTCCCCACCGGTTATGCCAAGGATGTCGACAAAGGAGTGTTTTATTATTGCCGCAGAATAAGACTCATCATACCAGAAAGCTTCGCGGCCTATCCCTGATGTCAGATGTATAAACCCTACAAAAAGTACCACTGGCCAGAATATTACCGATATATAGTCTATCCTGGGCAACCTCTTATATGTCAATTTTAAAACTCTAAATATACCTCCCGTTTTGCTTGCAATTCCTGTCTTCCTGTTTACAGCCGACACGCCCTCAAGAAAACTATTGGAAGTCCTGCCAATAAGACTATGAATCAAATTAAATACTTTGGCTGTCTTGCTGTCAGTCTTAAAAGAACTCTCATCAGAATTGGAATTGAAATCCCTTTTAAAGAATGCATACCATACCAGTATTAAGAGAATTACGCAAATCATCAGCATTAGTGCTCCGGCAGTTCCATAACCATGCATAGAAAATCCAAAGTAATTAAAGAATAAATAATCTGTTATAAATCTCCACTGTGCCTCTTCGTAGAACTCTGTTCCTAAGACCCTATATGAATAGTAGATATTGAGTATGGTTCCAAGGAAAACAAGAATTGCTATGATTGGCCTTAAAAGCGGCAGCGTAATGTACACAAACCTTTTAATGTGTCCTGCCCCATCTATTTCTGCAGCTTCGTAATATTCCCTGGATATATTCTGCAGTCCTGCAAGCAGGAATATGGCAAACAAGGGAAAGTAGTGCCACACAGTTATAAGTACAACAACCCAGAAAGCCTGTTCCCCCGAAAACCATTCTATCCTGTTTGGAACAAGCTTAAGCCAGTCTACCAGAATCTTATTTACATAACCATCATTTCTATCCAAAAAAGTCAGCCATGCAGTCTCTATAACAAAGCCGGGCATGATAAAAGGAAGCAGCAGGAGACATCTTGAAATTCTGTTGAACTTGAATTTTCTATTCAGTGCCAGCGCAATAATTAGAGCTGCTGCCAGTGTCAAAATATTTACTACTATTACAAAGCTTATTGTCTTGGTTATAGAAACATTAAGAGCATCCTTAAAATTTCCGTTGGAACCGCTTATTACATACATATAATTGTTAAAGCCAACAAAAGGAGCTCTTAATGTAGTATAAAAAACTCTTAATGTATTGGGCTTTACATTTAAAAATGACATGTATATTGCCTGTATCAAGGGTAAAATTTGCAGAAACAATATGAAAATTACAGCCGGCAGCAGCAACAGATATGGACTGCTTTTTATATTATTCTTATTTAATATCTTTTTTATAATATCTATTACTTTCAATTCCCTTCCCCCCTTATAAAGATTATCGTATTATTCTTTTAGTGCTCCTCCTGTAAGACCCTTCATAAAATTCTTCTGAAATATAAAGTAAATAATAAAAATAGGTATGGTTGAGATAGGTCCCGAAATGTACCGGAAAAAGTCATAGCTAGGCCACAATGCAACTGTCCTGAGCCTATCTTCCGTCATTAGAACATCAACCAGAAGTCTCTCATCCCATATCAGCATTAGAAGAAGCATGGCTGTAACAACGATTCCCGGCCTTATCAAAGGAAGCAGAATCCTGAAAATTACTCCTGAAGTTGAACAACCATCTACCCTTGCTGCTTCCTCAATCTGCGGCGGAATAGATACTATAAAGCCCCGAAGCATCCATATGCTAAAAGGCAGATACATAACTGCATACATGACTGCTATGACGATATAGCCGTTATAGGAGTTGTATATCTGAATCTTGGTAAGCTCTTGAAATGCTTTTACCATAACTGCAAAAGAAAGAAAATATGAAATAGTCGGAATAAGCAGTGGAAATACAATAAAAATTCCAAACAGGTTAAGACCCTTAAACTTGTGCCTTGATAGGGCGTATGCTGCAGGAAGAGCAATCAATAGGCTGATAATTATGCTTAAGGCACAAATTATCAAACTATTCTTTACATAGTATGTAAACCCTGCATAATATATGAAGTTCAAAAAACCAATTATTATTCCAAAGCCCCCATTATTCCTTCCTATTAAAAACCCTTCAATAATATTCCTGAATGTGCTGTTAAATAAGGTCAATACCGGTATAACTGCAATTGCTACGTATAGGACAACTATCCGGTCAGCAACTTTGTCCCAAAAGTCCTTTCTTTTACTCTCCTTTACTCTCATCTCATACAATATACTCACTCCTTTACTAATTGTAATGGATAGAACTTAGTACTTTTTAACACTACAAATTTTCAGTCTTTCATAATGTTAAAAATGTACTTCCTATGTTTGTGCCTCGCATGGCTCTAGAAAAGAATTACTTTACGAGGCACTAGTTCTCGCTGTAAATCATAAGACCCACGTCTATAACGTAAAACGAGTAGTCTACCCTAAAATCTCTCCTTTTTTCCTTATACTTTAGTTTGTCACTTATGATCATATCTTTAAGAGCGGATTCAAATGCATACCTTGAATAGTATGAAAATTCTCTATTAACTACCCATACATTCTTCCTGCCCTTTAAAAAACCTTTTATATCCGAACCTGCTGTACCATTTGGAGCAAATGCAGCATATGAACTAAATCCCTTAAAACCTGACGGCAGATAAAGATAGTGCTTATTATCGGGAAAATAGTACGAGAACATCCCAAATGTGTGTTCATCAGTGTGAATAAATACATGATCCGGCTGTATCCTTTGGTTTACATATTCAGATACCTGGGCCATGGGGCCATTAAAGTATTCCTTGTTGATTTCTACAATAGGGTCTATTGAAAAAACCAGCAGCACAACCAGTATGAAAATCGATACATCCTTATACTTTAGATTTGATATACCATAAGATACAGATAATAAGAACAATCCTACTACAGGGAAAATGTATCTTTCAACAAATACGGGTCTTATCAAATCAGATGCTATAACAGCAGCAGCGAGAGTCAGTATATAGGTAAGGACTGCCAAACCTGTCAAGAGTCCCTCCTTCTTTCGTTTTGTTACGGCATGGCAGATGCCTGAATAAATAAGCAAAACAGCTCCTATGAAGGAAGGAATGGTAAAAATAAAATTTGAACGAAATTTGGCCCTGAAAGGGTATATTAAAGCCTGCCAAATGACCTGTCCCGTCACAGGTGGTATCCAAAAATCCTTTGATACTTTGTTCACCTGTCCTATTAGAGCCGTAATCCATGGAATATAACAAACCACAACAGAAAAAGCAGTAATAATAAAGGCTGTTATCTTCCTTTTATCAAACTGGATAAGCAAATAAACAAATATTATTGCATTGGCAATAGCAACTGCAAGAAGAGCATAGTAGTGTGTATACGCTGCTGCCAGGGTAAATAAACCAAACTTTATAAAGTCGCTTACTTTCCCCTTATCGGTACACAGGTATCCATACAACACACTTCCCGTAACAAAGAATGCAGCCAATGTGTACATTCTGGCTTCCTGCCCCATGGAAAGACTCATTGGCAGAATAAGCACAATAATGGTAAAGACTATGCCCGTAAACTTGTTAAAAGCTCTTCTAACCGGCCCCATTCCAAGCATAGCGAGACATAAAATACCTACTGCAGATAACAGCCTTAATGACCCCTCCGACTTTCCAAACACCATGCTGAAAATCTTTAGCATAATAAAGTATAACGGCGGATGACTATCCAAACTGGTGATGGTCCAAATATCAGCTATAGAATGATTTGTCACTGCAGCAGAGTATGACTCGTCATACCATAGAGTTTCATGGCCTATATTGGATATCAAGTGGTTAAACCCTATTAATATGGCACTAAGCCAGACTATGGGCGATATAAAGTCCCACTTGGGTATTTTACGATATAACTCCGTAAAGATATAATACAGAACTTTAATTCTACCAATAATATTCAGCTTGCGATTTATACCAATTAATAAATCTTCAATATTATCTACTATACCATATACTTTAACTCTTTTTATAAACTCTTCGTTACCGCTTGTTCCCCCATTTGAAGAAACGAAATCCTTTCTGAACATAAGATACCATAAGATTATAAAGGCTATAACACACAGCATAACCAGGATAACCCCTGCGGTTCCAAGGCTATACAGCCAATTATTAAAGAAATGCCTGTGCATGAAAAATATTATTAAATCCCATTCGAGAATTTTGTATGAGTAATATACATGAAGTATAGTACCAAGAAAAATAAGAACAGCAATGGCAGGTCTTAATAATGGAAGCGTGATATATATAAGCTTTCTGATATGTCCTGCACCATCTATATCTGCTGCCTCATAGTATTCTTTGGAAATGTTTTGAAGCCCGGAAAGTAAAAAAATTATTGAAAGAGGTAAATAATGCCATACAGCCATAATAATCAATACCCATAATATTCTACTATCTGTATACCAGTCTATTTTACGGGGAAGCAGGTGCAGCCAGTCAACAAGAAGCTTGTTTATTAGGCCTGACTTTTCAGCAAAGAATGCACTCCATGCTATTTCTACCGTAAACCCCGGTACAATAAACGGAAGAAGCAGCAGGCACCTTACAATACCGCTTAACTTAAACTTTCTGTTAAGAGAGAGGGCTATAGCCAGCCCCAGCACCAATGTCACAGCATTTATAACCAATACATATATTACAGTATTGGTTATTGAACTGTTAAGAGCATTCCTCATTGTACCGTTTGCACCGGAAATAATCCATTTGTAATTATCAAGTCCCACAAAGGGAGCTCTGAATGTATTAAAAAAAGTACTCCATGTTTTTGGCTTTAGTTCTACAAAAGATACATAGAGAGCCTGTAACATGGGTAACACCTGGAGGCATAGGATGGATATAAAAGCCGGAAGTAATAATAGATAAGGCTGAAGTTTTATTTTATCTCTATAGACTCCTTTTGTAGACGAGTTCCTGGAATTCATACTTTCCCCCCTCTAACCCCTTTTCTCCAATACCATGTAACTCATGTCAATCAGTAATATAAAACATGTTATATTAAAAGATGTTATTTATTCTTTCAGGGCGCCCCCTGTAATTCCCTTCATAAACTTCTTCTGAACCAGAAAGAAAATTACTAAAATCGGTATACCGGATAATGGGCCGGATACAAACTTCATATTATCATAGCTTGGCCATAGTGCTACTGTCCTGAATTTCTCATCAGTCATAAGCACATCAACTAAAAGTCTCTCGTCCCATACCAGCATAAAATGCAGTACAGCTGTTACAATAATTCCCGAACTCATGAGCGGAAGCAAAATTCTCATGAACACACCAAAAGTCGAGCACCCATCTACTCTTGCCGCTTCCTCGATATCTACCGGAACAGAAAACATAAAACCCCTTATCACCCATATGCTAAAGGGAAGATACATTACTGCATACATAATTGCCAGTATAATATAACCGTTGTAGGAGTTATAAAACTTTATACCTATACGGTCTTCAAACTCATTTATTGTAACAGCAAAAGGCAGAAAATATGAAATTGTTGGAATTAACAGGGGAACTACCACCAGTATTCCAAACATATTAAGTCCCCGGAACTTATATCGTGATAAAGCATAAGCTGCCGGTATAGCCAGAGCAAGTGCCAAAACAATACTTAGAGCGCAAAGAACAAGGCTGTTCTTTACATAGTCTCCAAATCCCGTATGCCTTAACAGGTATACATAGCTCATTAAGCCTGAAAAACTTTGTCCTCTCCTTCCAAAGATAAAACTGTCAATCATAACACTAAAGGAAGCATTAAACATGACCAGTATCGGAATCAGCGAAAAAGCAACAGCAGCAATAATGATTCTATCTGCAATTCCTTCCATTAAACCGGTTCTCTCTGTCTTTTGTTCCGACCGACCAACTCTCAAGCTACTCACCCCTCTTATGGATAAAAGAGCCCAATATCCTTCTCTACTTCCTTAAAATCCAATATGAAGCTTGCATCATTAAAATTCGGGTCTCCACTGCCAAAACCGTTTGAAATACCTACACCTTCCTTCGGAAATCCGTCTTCTCTTGTATCCAGCTTTCCGTTATTATTAAGATCATGGTAAACAAATGCTGCATAAGCTCCATATGGTAAGTCATCAAATACAACCTTCGAAGTAATAATGCCCTCTCCTTCAACTTTCCTGGTCATAAACACGTTATTCTCTGCAATACCTTTTTCGTCAAAAAATGATATATCTTTATTGAACAATTTTACATATATGGGTCCCTTCCTCCCGTCAAGACCGAATAGATTAAACCTTATGGTGCCTTTCCCCTCCAAAGGTTCTTTATTTACACCTCCGGCATAAACACGTCTTACAGATACCGCGAAAAAAGAATACCTTGTTTTAAATCTTTCTGTCTGCTCATTAGATTTTAACTTGCCCGACATAAACCATTCAAAGGGCGGAGGCGGTGCTCCAAATCCTTCACGGCTTACCAGCCATATGTTTTTGCTATCCTTTATGAATTTATCAATATCAGACCCTGTAACTCCATTTGGAGCAAAAGCAGCATATCCGCTGTAACCTTTAAAACCCGGCTTAAGATAAAGGAAATGCTTATGATCCGGGTAGTAATATGAAAACACGCCAAAAGTATGTTCATCGGTATGAATAAAAACATGGTCAGGCTTTATGCTTTTATTAACATGTTGGGTTACCTCCTTCATAGGTCCGTTAAACCTTTCTGTAGCAATAGTACCTATTAGAGGCAGCGAAACAATAAGGAGTACTCCGCAAGTCACTTTTGCTGCTGTCTTACTTTTAAGCTGGGATATTCCGTAGGCTAATGCAAGCAAAAATAAACCTGATACCGGAAACATATACCTCTCTATGAACATAGGACGAATCAAATTCGAAATAATAATTCCTCCTACTAAAGTCAGGGAAAAAACAAGAATTGCCATAAGGGGCATCAAGGCTTCTTTACTGCGCTTCACGACAGCAGCTCCGAATCCCCATAAAATTAAAAGTACCGCACCTACAAAGGAAGCGTCTGAAGTAGGCATTGTCAAAAACTTGGCACTAAAGGGAAATATTAGCCCTCTCCATATAACCTGTGATGTAACTTCAGGTATCCAGAAATCCTTTGAAACCTTAGATGCCTGACCTAACAGAGACACTATCCAGGGCGCATAGCTTAGAACAGCCACAACTGCAGTCCCCATATAGATTATGAGCTTATTCTTCTTATCCCTTTTTACTATAAGCTTTACAATAAGCCATATAAATATAATAGCATTTGCTATGGTTACAGCCATTAAAGCATAATAATGTGTATAAGCTGCAGCTAAAGATGAAACTCCCATCTTTACAAAATCACTTAGTTTACCTTCCTCTACTGCCAGATAACCGTATAAAACAGCAGAAGTTACAAAGAAAGCCGCCCATGTATACATTCTTGTGTCCTGACCTACCGAGAGACTTATAGGTACAACAATTACTATAAAGGTGTATATCATTCCAGTAAACTTGCCCGAAATCCGTCTGACTGGCCCTGCACCCAATGCAGCAATTGCCAGAATTCCAAGTACGGATAAAAGTCTTAATGATGCTTCCGTCCTTCCAAATATCATACTGAATATTTTCAGCATGATAAAATATAACGGAGGATGGCTGTCGCTGCTTACTATGCTCCATATTTGGGGTATTGAGTGATTAATAATAGCTGCTGAATAGGATTCATCATACCAAAGTGTCTCATGGGAAATACCAATTGTTAGAAATTTAAACCCTGCTAATAGCAGTATTGTCCAAATAACAATTGATTTATAATCCCACCTTGGTATATTTATGTTTTTTATGTCCACGCTTATTTTCCCCCTCTGACTTTACAAAACAGGACATGGGTAACATACCCTCCAAATAGAGATTACCCTTAAAGCTCCACTATAAAAACATACTGCTTTATCGGCCAAGTACCCTATGGTTGATGGCTTACTCCCCCAAGTAACCTTTCACCCGATATCTCAACCTGACATATTTAATGTCCTGCAGCT
>JBMOLK010000132.1:0-14056 GCA_049325575.1 Bacillota bacterium
ATGCTTCTTTTTGCTCCTCTGTGTACGTATTTTGTAATCTTTTCCCTCTGGTAGACATAATTATCTCTCCCCTCTGTACGAGATTATCATATTTTATCTCACACGACAACTATCCTAACACAGGGGGGACTGATAATCTATCGCCTGAAAAGGCTTCCTCGCAAAGAGGGTATGTCTTCCAATATTCCTCGGGTTTGGAGTTATAAGGTTATAAAATGTTGAATCAGTATTAGTATTACAATTAAATTACAATAATGGGAGTTACTCGACAATGATTACAGCAATTTAGTAAAATACAAAACAGTATGCTTGAAAAAGTGATGTTGTATAAGTCACTAGGTAAATCGAAATAAACACATTGATTAGATTACTATTAAAAATATGAAAGGAGGATTATCAATGTATCTACTTAGAAATACCTGGCTCGAACAAATTAATAAGGCGATTGAGTTGTCACATAAACCAAGTATAGATTTACGTACACATTGGCTTAATCCTCTATTGCATAAATGCGAGAAACGATTGTACCCGGGTAAGGTTTTATAAGGGGTTTTACAATAAAAGCATTTACCAGAAGAGAGTGGTTAAGTCCAATATAATGGATTTAGCCACTCTCTTTTATTTTGAATAAGGTAAGGGGGAGGAAGTGATAAATGAAAATCACTGCCATACAAAGAGATGTGTCTGTGGCTCAGATGGTAGAGCACCCGGCTTTTAACCGGGTGGGCGTGGGTTCGAGTCCCACCAGGCACACCATACATGCAGGGGTAATCGAATTGGCATAGATACTTGCCTTAGAAGCAAGGTTTTGAGGGTTCGAATCCCTCTCCCTGTACCAACTTAAATAATTATGGAGAGCAGCCCAAGGGTGGGAAACGGACTTGAAAACCGTCAAGGTGTTACAACCTACAGAGTTCGATTCTCTGGTTCTCCGCCAAAAATGGAAGGTTGTCCGAGAGGCCTATGGTAGCTGTTTGCTAAACAGCTGGGTGTAATAAGCTCCACAGGTTCGAATCCTGTACCTTCCTCCATAATGGTGGATTGGTGAAGTGGATATCACATGAGACTGTCGATCTTAAGTCAGGGGTTCAATTCCCCTATCCACCGCCAATATGTGGGGTCATAGATCAATATGGGAGAGCGCCTGCCTTGCAAGCAGGAGGTAGAGGGTTCAAATCCCTATGGTTCCACCAATTTAAATAAGGGTAGTTCAAATGGAATAATGATAAGCTGTAGGAATCTTCGGTAAGTAGCTTAATGGTAAAGCTCTATGCTGATAACGTGGAGAGTGGGAGTTCGATCCTCCCCTT
This sequence comes from Bacillota bacterium, assembly GCA_049325575.1. Taxonomy (GTDB): domain Bacteria; phylum Bacillota; class Clostridia; order Acetivibrionales; family Acetivibrionaceae; genus JBMOLK01. Next base: position 1,311 of record JBMOLK010000132.1, read on the forward strand.
ACCGACCAATTAATGTGGCGGGTTATTCTAATGGACAGGAAATGAGGCTTTCAATCTCATAGAGGAGGGTTCGATTCCCCCACCCGTCGCCAAAAAAAAATTTCTGTTGGCGGTAGCTTAAAGTTAGAAAAGGAGCGTTGTTTATGGTTATGAAAGAGGTTATCAAACAATTAAGGGAAAAGACAGGTGTTGGCGTAATGGAATGTAAGAGAGCTCTTGCATTGTCAAATTCTGATATTGATGTAGCTATATCCTATTTAAGAGAAAAAGGAATTGTGAAAGCCAATGAAAAATCAAACCGCCCTGCATCAGAAGGAATTATTCATTCTTATATACACGGAGACGGTAGAACTGGAGTTCTAGTTGAAGTAAATGTCGAAACAGATTTTGCAGCCAAAAGTGAGAAATTCAGATTATTTGTAAAGGAGATTGGGTTGCAGATTGCTGCAAGCAACCCTAGATATATAAGGAGAGAAGATATTCCACTGGACATTATTGAGGTTATTAAAGGTGAATTCATTACTCAATCAATGGATAAAGGTAAGACAGGACCATTACTAGATAGAATTGTTGAAGGTAAGATGGAAAAGTTCTACCAAGATGTATGTTTAATGGATCAAGTGTATGCTAAGGACCCTGAAAAAACTGTGAAAGATATAGTGACTGAAACAGTACTGTCTATAGGCGAAAATATTATCATTCGCAGATTTATCAGGTATGAAATGGGCAAATGTTCATTAATAAATGAATTCAAGATTTAATAGAAACAATGTTCTATTTTGAGGTGCCGGAAAGACTACATCTCCCGAAATATCCTGATTGAGAACCAGGTACCGGTTATCCGGTAAGGTCTTTCTCCCTTCCTCAAAAACTAGTAATACTTGGTTATACCATCTGAGGTACGGTGAAGATTACATGGAAGACTGTAAATCTTTCCCCAAAAGGGTTGTCTTCAATTCATTTCCTTGGACCCAATTTGACTTAGGGGAGATCTATTTTGAGGTGCATGAAAGATTACATAAGGGATCAAGCGTCAATTGACTCTGCAGGTTCGATTCCTGCCTGTATTTATACAGTGGCCGAATGGTAAAGGCACTTGGAAATGAATCTTTCGATACTTTCCTCAGTAATAAAGTTGAATATATGAGGTGCTTGGAAGACTACATTGCTATTGGTTGCAAACTTGACTGTCACTCAAGCTGGGTTCAAATCCCTGTGGCACTTAGTGCCGGAAGTCTTCCTAACATTCCTCATATCATATCAAAGTATAGGGACACACCCAGCAAGAATGGGAATGGCCCAAATATAAAGTAAAAGAGGTGAAAAAATGCTAAGAGGACTAAAAGGTTTCATCAAAACAAATGAAAAAGTAACCCATGAAGGCGGCAAAGCTTACGAGTTGACATTCAAAGAATCAGTGGCGGAGCTGTTCTCACTGGGTCTTGTTAAAGGTAACTTTTATCAGGATGACCTTCAGGTGATAGAAAATACGAAGGAAATCATGGTGAAAGCTTTTACTGAATGCCCTGAATGGGCAACCAAATGTGCAGTATACGGTCAGGAATTCAACAGCTTGAAATTGGTGCCTACAATTTGGCTGGTGTACCTGTCGAAATTGAATGATAAAACCTTGTTTGAAAAAGCGTTTCAAAGGATTATCAGCAATCCCAAAATGCTGCATGACTTTATGGAACTGACCAGAAAAGGTGGTATCCGTGATGGTATGGGTAGAAGCGTAAAACGTGCAGTAAATAGCTGGCTGAACAGTAAACTGAATGAATACCATGCAACCCGTTATAAAGGCAAGCTTGAGGAAGTCATCAAAACAGCAAGACCTATTACTGTCCCAAGGATTCAACCTTTTGTTGACTATATCATAAATGGCAATGAAGATGCTTTTACAAGGGCCGGTGCACTTAAAAGAGTAATTTTAGCTTTGAATGCAGGCCAATTTGATGATGAGACTTTATTGACGATTCGTGAATACAATCTACAGCTGGAAGAATTGAAGCACGCTTTTGGCAGCCTGACACAGGAACAGAAGAAAGTGATTTTTGAATTCATGCTGCCTGGCTTGAAATACAATGCACTTGTTTCAAACCTTGTCACTATTGAGCGTGTATTTGCAACAGAAACAAGAAAAGTAAGAAAAGTAAATGAACATGGCACATTTGACCAGGCACAGGTTTTGAAAACTTCAATTCCTGTCGAATTGGTTGACATGGTTTCAAAAAGACTTGCTGATTTTGAAGCATACAGAAAATCGAAAATGCTGCCTTTCGGCTTGATCACAGCTAACAGCATGACAACTACTTTCGAATGGAAAAGAGCAATTGACACAGTGCTTATAAAAAGCGGCAAAGACGTTTTTAATGTTCCTGACAATGTCGGTGTAAGAATCGGTGTAGACACATCGGGTTCGATGACCAGCAAGGTAACGTCAAGCTTGTCTGCAGTGGACATTGCTTCGCTTTTTGGTTCTATGGTTTACATGAGCATCTGCCATGCCAATATCTTTGCAACTGCAACCTTTACTAAAAAAGTCGCAGTAAACAAATATGACAACCTGTTTGACAATGCCAAAAGGATTGTTTCAACAGATGTTGGTTGGGGTACTTGCTTTGAACCATTACTGGATAAATACGAAGGCGAAAAGTATGTCATCCTGATTACTGACGGTCAGCAATCTGATAATCTTGAAGCCAAATGGGCAGCTTTGCGCGGCAGACCTGCAGGTTCCAAACTGATCATCTGGCATGTTATGGGTTACAACAACAAGGTCTCTACAAGATCTGATGTTGTATACCTGAAAGGATACAGTGACAGACTTCTTAGTGTATTGAAGAATATCATCGAGGGCAAAGCTGGTCAGTTGGATCAAATAGAAGCAATCAAGCTTTGATGGATGGGGGTCTCCTTACATATGCAGAGGTGCCCCCGTTCATATTATAATGAGCTTCATACTCGGTATCATTATAATAAGATTTATTTTCCTCGACAAGTATATAATTATCCCCCTGTAGCGTTAGAAGGGAAGAGCGCCGGAAAATGATTGTCTTAACCGGGTCGCAGAGCAAGGGTTCCAGAAGCACCGAAAGGGAGTTATACCCGAAACAGGTGAAATTCCTGTCTGCTGAAATGCGTAGGGAAGCGCGTTGCCCCTGGCTCATGCTTAGGAAACGAGTGCGGGTTCGAATCCCGTCAGGGGGACCAAAAATATGATAAAATTAGAATATCGTTTCTAGTGGGAAGTTGAAAATAAATAGTAGCGATTTGGCTGGAAATGAAGAGTATGAAAATGATTTTAATTGCTATGTAAATATAATCTATCAAATACTAAAAGGGGAATTCAACAATTTACAAGATATAAACAAGATAATTGTTAATATAAATATTACTGATTCTAGTGAGTTGTGTTATAAAAAGCTATAAGTGTGAAAATCTTGTTTCTGTTTTATAAAAAGATAAAACAAAAATATACATTGGAGTAAAAGTAAATGAAACAAATAAACTGGATTATTCAAAGTAATCTAATAGATAATAAAACGTTTGAAGGGCTAAAAAAGTCTGTAACGGCAGACAATGCATTATACCAGGAAGTATATATTATTCCTTTCTCAGATGAGTTGGATATTCTGTACAATTACGGTTTTATTAATATCTTCTATGGAACAACAACCCTTATCATGAACGCATCAAGGATAAAAGCATACAGTAAGGGCATATTCTATGATAATAACAGGTTTCAGATGAAGAAATACCTTAGTGAATGGAAGAACAGAATGTTAAACTTTGATGGCCGAGTTATAACTATAGCGGACTTTATTAACGAGAACCACAGCGATAATGATGAATTTTTTATAAGGCCTAATGATGATACCAAGTCTTTTAGCGGTTGTGTAACTACCTTTGCTAATTTCAAGGGGAAGGCGGCTTGGGCTGATGGTCAAAATCCTTATTATCGCATGGATACGTTAATATTAGTATGTAGTCCAAAGCAAATCGAGAAGGAATGGAGAAATATAATTGTTAAAGGAAAAGTAGTTTCATCATCCAGATATAGTGTTTATGGTAAAAAGTCTGTAGATCCTAAGGATGTTCCGGATGGAATGATTCAATTTACCGAGAATTGTTGTACAATATATACCCCTCATGATGTGTTTGTGATGGATGTTGCTCTTAGTGATGATAAGTACTATATAATTGAGTGTAACTGCTTTAATGACAGCGGTTTTTATGATCACGATATTGGAGAGATTGTAAAAAGTATAAATAATTATGTTAAAGAAAGGGACTGAAGAAACAATGTTATTTGATACACATGCACATTTTAATGATAACAGGTTTAAGCATGACAGGGATGAAGCAATTAAGAACGCTCATGAAAGTGGAGTTTCATATATTTTGAATGTATCCTACAATATTCCGTCACTTGAGCACTCTGTTTCACTGTCTAGAAGGTACAGCTACATATATGCAGCTGTTGGAATACACCCCCATTACTCGAAGGAAATAAGTGATGAGGTACTCAGCAAGATATGCAGTTTGGCTGGAAATAAGAAGGTGGTAGCTATAGGCGAGATTGGGCTTGATTATTACAGAGACTTGTCACCAAGGGATGTTCAGAAAAAATGGTTTGTAAGACAGATAGATCTGGCTAAGGATCTGAAACTGCCTATAATAGTACATATCAGAGATGCTAATGAAGATGCACTTAATGTCTTGAAGGCTGAAAATGCTAAGGATGTCGGAGGAATCATTCATAGCTTTTCTGGAGATATAAAAATGGCCAAGGAAGTTCTGGATAATAACTTCTATATTTCGGTAGGAGGGCCATTAACGTATCATAATGCAAGAAACCTGATTGATGTTATAAAGTTTGTACCTGATGACAGGCTCCTTATTGAAACAGATTGTCCATACCTCACACCTGAACCTTTTAGAGGAAAAAGGAATGACTCAAGCTTGGTTAGATTGGTTGCTGAAAAGATTGCAGAGATTAAAAGCAAAAGCTTTGAGGAGATTGCCAATACAACTACAAATAATGCCAGAAGGCTATTGAATATTAGTTAAGGAGATACTTATGCTTGACGTTTGTTTGTTGGGGACTGGAGGGATGATGCCGCTGTCAAACAGGTGGCTTACCTCTCTTTTAATAAGATATAACGGAAGAAGGATTCTGATAGATTGCGCAAAGCTTTTAAAGCTGAGCAGAAAAAGCATATGATGTTTTCTGAAGCGGGACTACTTGCCAAACAAAGAAGTGTAAAAGAACTGTGGCTTACTCATTATAGTCCTTCACTAACAGAACCGGAGGAATATATTGAGACTGAGAGGACAATTTTTACAAATACAGTTGCAGGAAGAGATTTGCTTACAAAAACAATAAAGTATTAGGTTCATATATGGTTAATAATTATAGTTATCACACAAATAATTACTTAAATTGTGACATAATGTAAACCTCTGGTTTCAGGGGTTTTCTTTGTATTTTATCGTTCCCGTTGTTTTGGCTTTGCCAGTTATGTCTTTTGAGTTTTGTTGACTTAATATAAAATAAAGTCTAAAATACAGTTCAGAACTGTTTAATGGCGCAGGACAAAAATTTATATTCAAAGTTCGCTATATCTATATATTGCCTCATGTATAAGGTGGTGAATAAGTATGGATAAAATCCTGATAGTTGAAGACAACAAAGATGTAAATAAAATGCTTGCAGAGGTATTAATAAGAGAGGGCTATGAGGTCTGTTCAGTATATACAGGCACTGACGGACTTAATGAAATCAATACACAGGAATATGACCTAATTCTTCTGGATATTATGCTCCCGTATAAAAGCGGAGATGAAATACTAAAAGAAGTGCGTAAGCTTTCGGATATTCCTGTCATAATTATTTCCGCAAAGGATATGACCGGCATAAAGATAGACCTTTTGAAAATGGGTGCTGACGATTATATAACAAAGCCCTTTGATCTGGGTGAAGTAGTTGCAAGGGTTGAAACAAACCTGCGACGCTCCCGTAAGCATGAACAGGTAGAAAAGGTGCTTAATTATAAGGATATGGTGGTTTACCATAAAGCTAAGCGTATAACCGTTAATAATATGGAGCTTGATTTGACTGCAAAGGAATTTCAGATTATCGAACTGCTGCTTAAAAACAGAGATAGGGTATTTACCAAAGCAAATCTGTATGAAACTATTTGGCAGGATGCATATCTTGGCGATGATAATGCTGTAAAGACACATATAAGCAATCTGAGAAATAAACTGAAGATGGCAAACCCAAATAATGAATATATTGAAACAGTATGGGGACTTGGCTATCGCTTGTATAAAGAATAATCTTATCAAAATCTTAACGTTTTTGTTTTGCCACTTAACCTTTTCTAAACCTTTGGACTTTATAATTGAATTATAGAAAGGGCAGGTGAGAAAATGAAAGAATATGTTCTGGAAACCAAAAACCTGACAAAAAGCTATCGAGGTGTAAATGTTTTGCAGGATGTGTCGGTGACACTTGAAGCCGGTAAAATATACGGTTTAATTGGACAAAACGGTGCAGGAAAAACCACGTTGATGCGCATAGTGGCGGGACTAACTTTTCCTACAAAGGGTAATATTGAACTTTTTGGGAAGAATGGTGAAAGAAATCTGCAGGCTGAAAGAAAAAGATTGGGCTCCATGATTGAGTATCCCGGCCTAATTCCGTACATGACTGCACAGGAAAATCTCACATATCATAAGGTAATACGAGGTATCCCAAGCAAGACTATAGAGAACGAATTACTGGTACTGGTGGGACTTAATAATAGAGGCAAAAAGAAGGCAAAGAACTTCTCTCTTGGTATGAAACAGCGCCTGGGCATAGCCGTAGCTTTACTTGGAGATCCCGAACTGTTGATTCTGGATGAACCAATCAATGGGCTCGACCCCTTAGGTGTAGTGGAGATTAGAAATTTGCTGATCAGGTTGTGCGAGGAGCGCCAGATGACAATTCTCGTATCCAGCCACAATCTGCCTGAGCTCTATCAAGTTGCTACTGACTATATAATTATCCATCAAGGAAGGATTAAAAAATCCATTACGCTGGGGGAACTTGAAGAAAGCTGCAAGCATCATATTCTGATTGGCTGCGACCAGCCGGAAAAGCTGGTGAATGTTATAGAAATGCAGCTTGGAACAACCAAATATAAGGTCATGCCTGATAGGATGGTTAAACTCTACGACTATTTGGATAACAAGGAGTTAGTGGCAAGAGCTATCTTTGACAATGGGATTGTCATTACACATTATTCCATACAGGGAGATACGCTTGAAAACTACTTTATTTCTGTAATAGGGGGTGACCGTAATGTTTAATTTAGTTTGGGCTGACCTATTTAAAATGTATAGATCATCTATGATAAAGATTATATTTGGAATCACAACTTTATGTGCTGTGGCAATGGCGGTAATGGCATATCTGATTCCACAGGGGAAGATTGATCCTGGAATGACTGGAATCGGTTTTATGTTCTCTGATATAAACATGATAAGCATTCTGGGTGCCGTTATGGCAGGCGTATATATCTGCGGAGATTTCGATAACAAATCAATCCATAATGCTGTTGCATGCGGCTGCAGAAGGAGTTTTATCGTAGTCAGTAAAGCAATCGTGTTTTTCTGTGCCATAGCATTTATTATATTTCCCTATGCCATTATTACGGGTATCGCTTTGAATACCGGTTCCAAGTTTAGTATGGGCTCTGTAGCAGTTGGATTTCTGAATATATTGACGCAGAATTCCGGTTTATCTTATCAGGCGCCGGATTTTTTGAAACTGTTGGTTATCATGCTGACCTTGGTGATAGTATATGCGGCGCAACTTAGCATCTGTATGCCACTTGCTATTGTACTCAAAAAACCGGTTCTAGTGGTTGCCATTTATTATGGCTTTTCTATTCTTTGTGCTCAGTTGACAGGATTAAGAGACAGTTCTCCGGTGTTTGAAAGTATTTTCTCCAGTACGCCATATGGAGGGGATTACTCGCTTCTGACAATGGCTGCTGGAACAGGAGACATTGTCAAGGCAATTTCCGTCAGCCTGGTAACTATAATTGTAATGCTGACTGTCACGTACAGTATATTTAGAAAATCTGAAGTTAAATAACAGAAAGGTTGGTAAAAAGATTGGTAAATGCAATTGGCATTTTGATTGTTATAGTTTGTCTGCTTGCCTTTTACATCGCCCTTATCCATTGGCAATTGCACAGCATTAATCGGCAGCTTGACAAGCGGCTGACAATGAATACAAGACAGCCTGTTAGTGTGGAACTCATTAACCCTGTACTGAACCAATTGACTGTCAATATCAACAAGTGCTTAAAGGCGGAGGAAACCCTCCGTCTTGAAAGCATTCGGGAGGAAAAGAGATTTAAGGAGCTTATGGCCAATATATCCCATGATTTGCGGACACCACTTACTGCTATCAAAGGATATCAGCAGCTTATGGGAAATGGTGATTTGGCGGCTGAACAAAGGAAAAAACTCCAAATCGCTCAAAAACATGCTGAGGAACTGGGCCGGTTAATTGAACATTTTTTTGAATATTCCTACCTTGTAAATGCAGACCTGAAACTTAACCTCGAACGTATTAATCTTACGAATCTTACGGCAGAGTGTCTTGCCGCGTCCGTATCCTCTTATGAGGAACGCGGCATTATGGTAAGGTTTACAGAGGCACCGCCGGTATTTGTGCTGGCCGATCAGGAAATGACGGCACGAATCATTCAGAATCTAATCCGCAATTGCGCGGTGCATTCTGCAGGCGATGTTGAGGTTCTGATTTCAGCCTCGAAAAATGCTGTAATATCATTCAAAAACCCGGTAGAAAATGCTGCTGAGATTGATGTGAAGCGTATATTTGACCGTTTCTATACAGGAGACCGGGCAAGAAGCAAAACCACTGGACTTGGCCTGTCTATCGTCAAACTGCTGGCAGAGCAGATGGGCGGTGCCGTGGACGCCGTTTTGCAGGGAGATGAGCTTACGATACAGGTGGAACTTCCTTTATGCAGATAATAAAAAGTTGAGGTAGCTTTGATGGATAGAGGCATATTATTTGGTGAAGCCAGCAATATTAATGGAATAAATTCGGGCGCCAGCAAGTATGAATGTGTTAATACAATAGAAACCTCTTGATTTTAGGGGTTTTTGCTGTTTTTAGGGCAAAAATGCAAGAGTAGTGAACCGCTTATAGATAATAGAATTGTACCAATTATTAAACCTTTGTAAAATAAAAAACATATTGACAAGAAAGCATAAATGGTAATATAATGATATTAACAATATGATAATATCAATTAGTGAACAACAAGTTCAAACAAAAAGATTTAACCATGAGATACTTCCAGAGGAAATTGAATATACAATAAGTGATAATGATCGAAAAAAGGAGGGTTTCATTATGTTTGGCTTCAGATTTATTAAGTTTCAGCCAAGTGAGTATGTTTTAAAGTACAGGAACGGCAAGATAGTTAAGGAGGGTGCCGGAATATCATTTTATTATTATGCTCCTACTACGTCCATAGTTGTTGTTCCAGTGGGAAGCGTTGATGCGCCTTTCATTTTTGAGGAAGTTACATCAGACTTCCAAACTGTAACAGTTCAAGGTCAAATAACATTCAGGATAGTTGATCAAAAGAAGATTGCAGGACTTCTCAATTATACACTTGATATGAGAGGGAAGGGGTATGCTTCTGATGATCCTCAAAAGCTGCCTCAAAGGGTTATAAACATAGTAAGAGTACTAACAAAGAAAACACTTGAGGGATTACAGCTAAAGGATGCTATTAAATCCAGCGAGGTTCTGGCACTGGGGATATTGAACGAAATCAGAGAAAATGAAGAGATAAACCTGCTTGGCATTGAGATATTAGGTCTTTCGATACTTGCTATCCTACCGAATAAGGAAACCGCCAGAGCTCTAGAAGCACAAGCGAGAGAACAGATTCTTAGAAAAGCCGATGAGGCTGTCTATGAAAGAAGGAATGCATCAATAGAACAGGAAAGGCGTGTAAAAGAAAATGAGTTTAATACAGAAATTGCAGTTGAAAACAAGAAAAAACAGGTAAGAGAAACTCAATTAGAGGCAGAAAGAGCTGTTCAACAGAAGCAGAACCAGCTTAAAGAGGAACAGATGAATTTTGAGACCACTCTTGAAGAGAAGCGAAAAGACCTTATTGAACTTACAGTCCGGAATTCAAAAGCAGAAGCTGATGCAAAAGCTTATGAATTATCTGCAGTTATGAAGGCTTTAGAAGGGATAGACCCAAATGTAATACAATCACTTGCAAGCATCGGTATGCAGCCTAATAAACTTATTGCAATAGCTTTTCAGGAATTGGCTGAAAAAGCAGGACAGATAGGTCAACTTAATATATCACCTGATTTACTTCAGGAATTAATGAAGGAATCAAAATGATTGTGCAAAGGTTAACTGAAAATAAGATAATACTGGTAAAAAGGAGAACAAGGCTTGAAGACTTGATTGCAAGGTATAACACCATAGCTCAGGCCAAGTTTTATATTGAACATATGGGCAGTGATTTTTCAGATTATATTTCTGAAGATGAACAGTATAAGAAGGCTATATCTGAAGCGCATAGCCAGTTAGAAGCCCTTGGAAGGGTTCAGGTTGTTGATAGGGAATATGTGCCCAATTTCATATTTGGGGATAATGATATTGTAGTGGTTGTAGGCCAGGATGGGCTTGTAGCAAACACTCTGAAGTATCTTTCAAACCAGCTGCTGATTGGAGTTAATCCAGACCCTGCCAGGTGGGACGGAGTGCTGCTTCCGTTTGCAGTCGCTGATCTGAAGCTGGTCGTCCAGGATGTTTTTAAGATGAGGCGACAGGTAAAAGAGGTTTCTATGGCAAAGGCTGCTTTAAATGACGGTCAGACTATTTATGCAGTTAATGACCTGTTTATTGGTCAAAGGACGCATGTATCTTCAAGGTATCATATCCAATTGGGAGATCGGCATGAATACCAGTCTTCAAGTGGAGTTATTGTGTCAACAGGACTTGGTTCAACCGGTTGGTTAAAAAGTGTTCTAACAGGAGCTGTAAATATTGTAAACGGAATATCCGATAAGAAAATCAAGGTGCAGCAGGAAAGAAGCCTGCCGTGGAATATCGATTATTTGTATTTCTCTGTACGTGAGCCTTTTCCAAGCAGAACATCAAAAGCAGATATTGTTTTTGGAAAGGTAACAAAAGGGTGCCCGCTAAAGATACTGTCTCAAATGCCGGAGAACGGCGTAATATTCAGTGATGGTATTGAAAGTGACTACCTCCAGTTTAACTCCGGTATAGAAGCAACAATTACAGTTGCCGAAAAAAGGGGACACTTAGTAGTTTAATTAAAATGACTGTACCCGGGTAAGTTTATAAAAAGGGTTTTACAACAAAATCATTTAAAAAAAGAGAGTGGTTAGGGGTTTCCTCCTGACGCGCAGGAACTAATTGATCAGGCACTACGTTTTGAAGAAGCCTTTGAAAAACAGTTGGAAAGATCCTTTGAGACTCCAGCTAGTGCCGGTCCAGTACAGAAGCTTAACGAAGATAGCCTTTCTTTAGTCAGAAAGCTTATCTTATACAAACAAAAGGTTATGGATGATGTACTGATTGGCACTGTACGTGGATTTAATTTCCCGCTATTACTGGACCATGTTAGAAGGGAAGCAATGTATTTTCTAAAGACTCTGCAACGAATAAATAGCCGTATTGAACGCCCAGTAGATGACGATATCGTAGAGGAAAATGTGTTTTTCCTGCAAATTATGGCTGATCATGCTAAGTTTATAGCCCATCTTCTAGACCCGACAGAGAAAGAACTTATTCGTTTAGCTACAGCATTTGGTCAGGAATTTGACGTTCTTGTAAGCCAGGCTAGAAATCTTCATTTTGAACCGATATCAAAAGATACATTACGTACACAGCTTACAGTATTTAAAGGTTCTACTTTGCATCTAAGATCATTTAAAGAACAAGCTGCAAAGCTAGTACGGATGGCGCAGATTAGAAGTATCATTGACCCTCGCCTTGCATCGCATGTTACCAGAGAGGCAACAAAGTTCCTGTCTATCATGGATAAGTTGGAACAAAAACTTCAAAATGAAATCCAGGGAACACAACTGCAGGGAGCAGTAACAGTATCTCCCACTCCTATTAGTAATGGTCAACAGGTATTGGTGAGGTATAATGGTTTTCAAGCTAATAATAAATCAACTCCAATTTATCTTCATGTTGGTTATGGTGACACACAGAAAGACTGGTCAAATATATTTGATATAAGAATGAATAAAACCGATCTGGGATGGGAGCAAGCGTTTATGGTAAATGGCTCTTCCAGGCTAAATTTCTGTTTTAGAGACGAAGCAAATAACTGGGATGATAATAACGGTAAAAACTGGAGCTATCAGATTCAGGATATGAAACAGGCTTATTTATCTTAAGCAAAAAGGAAACATTATTAAAGTGTAATGCAAGATCTATAGCAATATCACTCTCCTTAACGAAGAATTAAAGGCGGGTATCTTATCCCTTGTAAGTTTCGAATAATCAAGAGGGTTCTTTTGATACTCTGCCTATACTTCTTCAGGCAGCTCCTGGTCTTTGCAGCAGTTGACAACCTCATAGACTGCAATCAAATGGCTGTCTTTATATTCTGTAGGTTATGGCTGCGGCTATTTTTACTAGA
>JBMOLK010000133.1:0-1736 GCA_049325575.1 Bacillota bacterium
AACTAATAAATGGAGTCTATTCGGAAAGTATGCGATGAGGAGGATAGAGGTAGAGGATATTAGTTCTCATATTGACCTTATAATTGGCAGATTGACTTATAATATTAACGAAAGGTTTGATATAACTGGTGGGTATAGAATTCTACATCAACATTTGACAAATGACTATAAGATAAATCCTATCTTAGAGTTAGGTTTTGGATTTAACAGCCGCTTTAAATTTGTCTTAGGATATAACCTCATCGAATACAAAGATGGTGAGATACTTGAGGATAGTTACTCAGCCAGAGGACTTTACCTGAGACTAACAGGTAGATTCTGGCAATAAAAATATGTCCTTTTTCTCACCCCTTTATTGTTGGGAGAGGCAGGTTTTTATTTTAGACCTGCCTCTTCTAATCCCACTGCTTGAATCTTATGAGTATTGAAATATTTCTGCATGTTCATTTATTATAGAATCCAAGTTTTCACCCTCCTGTGTATTTTTATTTGATTTTATGGTAAATGGATTAAAAAAATTCTCAAGAACCATACTCCATGAATTTTTCCCTCAGCCTTACCTACAGAAGTATAGGAAGGTTTCCCAATCCTTCATTCTTCTGCAATTTCTGCCCGCTTTAGTCTGATGTCTAATCTCTATAGTCTACTGTCTGAATCACAAAAAGAACCGAATTTTTTGTTGACTTATGGATAAAATTTGTGGTAAAATATCCTCACAATGGGCACAAGGGATATAATACCCAAAGCCTGTTCCTGACAGGCTCAGGAACACTCAAAAAAGCAAATTCCTATCAGTTAGAAGGGAAAAAGGAGGAAATAAAATGGGCGTTGTATCTGTAGAAAAAGATTATCAAATTCAAATCCCATATGATATAAGAGAAAAATTTGCTATTAGTAGAGGTGATAAGTTGATATTAGAGGTGGATAAGAGAGGTAAAATAATTATCAATAAATTCAAGAAGAGTGCAGTTGATGAAAGCTTTGGTATATGGACTGGGGAAAAAAATGGAATAAAATATGTAAATAAGATGAGAGATGAAGAAGAAAATAGACTAAAGGAGATAGAGATTGAAAAAGGTATTGCTTGACTCGGATATTCTTATTGACCATTTACGAGGATACGAGAAGGCGTGGGGTTACTTGAAAAAGATTGAAAGTGGAGAACTGGAAGGTTACATTTCAGTAATTAGTGAAGCAGAATTATCTGCTGGGGGAAAATTAATATATCCTGCCGAAGAAAAGAAGCTAAAAGAGCTACTTAGGATTATGCATTCAATACCTATTGACTCAAAGATTGCGTGGAAAGCTGGAGAATTTAGGAGAAAATATAATATTCGTTTAATGGATGGATTAATTGCCGCTACAGCTTATGAATTGAAAATAAGTTTGGTAACCCGTAATATTAAACATTTTGAAGGAATTGGAGAAATTAGAGTTGAACAGCCTTATGACTAAAGAGAAATCTTATCAGGAAGATTAACTATTCAGCTACAGATGGACACGGATGAAACACTGAAAATTCGTAATTCGTGTCCGTAATTAGGCTGAAGGACTTTTCTCATTCTAACTTCCACCCCCTTAATCCCCCGCCAGCGGGGGACAACCTGCCTCTGACCTCTGTCCTCTGCCTTCTGCCCTCTGTATTTATCCGTGCTAATCCGTGTTAATCAGTGGCTGAATAGTTACCATTTTTTATTGTAAGCGAATTAAACGGATTGAGCGGATTTTTTCTTCGT
>JBMOLK010000134.1:0-1729 GCA_049325575.1 Bacillota bacterium
AAAGCTTATTTCGTTCTCAAAGATTTGCAGCATCCCCTGTAGTGTCCTTAGTTCCCGGGGTCTTTTAGAGCATCGCTGTGAATATGTATAACCCAGAAGGCTGCTTGATATTAATACAATTAGACTTCCTATTATCTTAAACAGCATTTTTAATCTCCCTTATACAAAATACTCTTTGTTTTTCCATCAATTATTTCTTCCACAGTACCCGGCCCTCTTCTAGTGCTTAAAACAATAAACCTTTCAAACACCTTGTCTTCCATCAGGCTTAGAACCTCTCTGCGGGTCTTAAGCTCTGAAACATTATATCCGTGAGCGGTAGAAATAATCTTTATACCTGCATTTAAAACCTGCATTAATGCTTCCTTGTCTCCGCTGCTTCCTATTTCATCAGTTACTATAACGTCAGGAGACATAGATCTTAGCATCATTATCATTCCAAGCTGTTTAGGACACGCATCTAAAACATCCGTCCTCATACCTACCCGGTTCTGTGGAACCCCTTTATAACAGGCAGCTATTTCAGAGCGCTCATCTATAACTCCCACCTTTACTCCCCTAAACTTAAGTTCGTCCATTCCATCACTTAAGATCCTGGTTATATCTCTTAAAATGGTAGTCTTACCACACTGCGGCGGGGAAATAATCAAAGTATTATATACATCTCTGTCCCCGCTTATTATGTATTTCATAACTTCTAAAGCACAGCCGGTCACTTCTCTGGATATTCTTATGTTAAGGCCTGAAATATCCTTGATATTCTTTATATTGTTCCCCTCAAGAACAACCCTTCCCGTAATACCTACCCGGTGTCCGCCTTTTAGCGTTAGAAAGCCGTTTTTAATCTCATCCTGGAAGGCATAGATTGAGTTTTCACTTATAAGCTCCAGGGTTTTCATTATCTGTTCCTGCGTTACATAAAAAAGGTTTAGTTTGCTGTCAGTCAGCTTTCCCTCTGAATTTAAAAAAAAGCTTCCCTTGGAGTTTTGGAGCATTACAGGCTTGTTTGCCCTTAGTCTGATCTCTTCTAGTGTTATGAGGTCCATTAGACTTACCCTTGTTAATACCTGTCTGATATCCTGGCACACAAACCTTAGAACATCCCTCTCTATACTTTGGACTTCATCCATTTTAAGAACCTGCTTGTCTTTTGTTATCATTTCAAGTCCTCCCTGCTGACCGTTCTCATTTTATAAATATTTAGATTTGTCCATATTTATGACAAAAAGATTGGACATGGTAAATAATTTATTTACCATGTCCAATCTTTTTATATGAAAACTTAATCAATTAGGTTCAAATTATTGCAATTCGTTTGCTTTATTGTTTTGCTTCTTCATGATCGCAGCAATCTTCACAGTCGCAGTCCCACTCAACCGCTATATCCTTTTGACAGCTGGGGCACTCAAAAGAGTCTGCTTCATCATCCAGCATATCTTCTGTAAGTTCAACGGTTTCATGACAATGAGGACATTCTATCTCTGCAATAAAATCCTCATCATCGTAATCGTCATCGTCTTCTTCATCAAATATAATTCTTTCGATTTCAGCCAGATCTTCATCCATATTATCGATCTGTTCTCCCAACTGTTCCTGAACTTCTTCCATATCATCAACAGCCAGCGCAATATCGTCCAATACCTCAATCATTGCCCTAAGAAGCTTTCCTTCATTTGTAGAATCATTAATTTGCATACCCTCTGCAAGTCCTTTAAGGTAAGCAACTCTT
>JBMOLK010000135.1:0-13336 GCA_049325575.1 Bacillota bacterium
GCCTGGCTATATCCTGTGAATCCGCTACATCTATTACTATAGGGTATAAAGATGTAAACCATCCTACTGTCCTGGTTATATCTACACCTTCGCCTATCTCTTCTCTACCGTGTCCTTCCAGATTTATCAATACCTTTTCGTGTCCTGCCCATTCTTTTATAGCGCCTCCCAAAGCAGCAAGCAATATATCATTTATTTCTGTATTATAAGCTACGTTTACTTCCTTTAACAGTTTATCAGTCTGTTCTCTTGGCAATTCTATGGATAGACTTATACCATCCTTTAGCCTTTTTTCGTCTGATACTTTATCCTTAGGAAGAGGAGTGTATTCCGCAGCCTCAATTCCTTTCCAATACTGGATTTCTTCAAAGCTAATATCCCTTGAGTATTCATCTAGCTTGTCCGCCCATTCCTTATAGGAGGATGTCTTGGCGGGTAAACTTGCTTCCCTTCCCTGCTCTATCTGCCTGTATATAGTTTCAAAATCTTCAAGTATTATTCTCCATGATATTCCGTCTATTATCAGGTGATGTACAGCTATTAGAAGATAGTCTCCCTCTCGTGTTTTAAATAGGCCTAGTTTTGTCAAGGGACCATTAGAAAGGTCAATACTTCTCTGAATAATATTAGCCTGTTCAAGGATCTTATCTTTGTACTCTCCTACTTCTCTTAGGTCACATATCGAAAGATCCAAAAGCTTACCTTTCAAACCTCTGTTAACTTGCCTTAAGCCTTCTTCACCAGATATATATGTCATTCTTAAAGCATCATGATGTTTAGCTATATTGTTAAACACACTCTCTACCAGGTCTTCTCTAAATCCATTCTCTTTAAATAACATTACTGCCTGATTCCAGTGATGCATATCAGTGAAGTTCCTTCTAAAGAACCATTTCTGTATTGGTGTAAGCTTAACATCGCTTTCTATAATACCTTGATATGCCTTGTATGCTGTTACTTTTACACAACCAGCCAAATCTTTTATTGTGGCATTTAGAAATAAATCCTTAGTCTCAAACCTAAGATTGTATTTTTGGATTCTTGACTGTATTTGTAATACTTTTATTGAATCTCCGCCTAATGAGAAGAAATTATCGTTTATTCCTACCCTTTTAACACCTAATACTTCCTGCCAGACACCAGCAAGTACTTCCTCTATATAGTTGCCTGGAGCTTCATATTCTGTCCCTGTATTTATGTCTCCATCAGGTTCAGGCAGCACCTTTCTATCTATCTTACCGTTTGGAGTAACAGGCATCTTGTCCAATTTCACAAAGTATGACGGTATCATATAGTCAGGCAGTTCTTTTGACAGACACTCCCTTAACTCTTGTACAGTCAACTCTTTTAAAGATACATAGTAGGCACAAAGAAATCTGTATCCTTCCTTCTCTTTTGCTAATACAACAGCTTCCTTTATATCCTTATGTCTTAAAAGCTGATTCTCTATTTCTCCGGGTTCTATTCTGAAACCTCTTATTTTTACCTGATGGTCTACCCTGCCTAAAAACTCTAAATTACCGTCAGGCATCCATCTTGCCAGATCTCCTGTGCGATACATTATCTCTCCGGGCTCAAATGGGTTACAGGTAAACTTTTCCGCAGTAAGCTGCTCCCTGTTTAAGTATCCTCTTGCAAGACCATCCCCCGATATACATAACTCTCCAGGTACACCTACAGGTACCAAATTATTAAAGCTGTCGATAATAAAAATTCTTGTATTATCCAACGGCTTACCTATAGGAACGTTCCTGCCTGCAGCGCTCCCTGGTCTGTAAACGTAAAAGCTGGCGCATATTGTATCCTCTGTAGGGCCATATCCGTTTATTATTTGCATTGAACTGTTGAGTCTGAAATAATCTTCAAGAACATAGTCCTTAATAGGTTCCACACCTATAAGTATCTTATCTAAATGCAGGTTGCTCATACGTCTATCCCTCATCAGAGAGTATAGTTGTTCGCTTACATCCTTTAATATGGTGGGTGGGATGTAAGCAAAAGTAATATTTTTATCAACTATGGTGTTGGAAAGGTATGAAACATCGATCCCTTTAGAATTATCCGCAAGTACAATCCCTGCGCCGAAAATCAGAGGTAAAAATATCTCACATGCGCTTACGTCAAAACAAATATTGGTAAGACTTAACCCTCTGTCTTTGGTACATACTTTTCTATGAAACTTATTATAGATACAGAAAAGAAAGTTAATTAAAGATTTATGTTCTATCATAACACCCTTTGGTTTCCCGGTAGAACCGGATGTATAAATCACATATGCTAAATTTGAAGAATCCATAAGTATTTGAGGATTTAGATCTTCAATATCTGTACAAAGTCCTCTCTCCAGTTCAATTACATGGGTTACCATATCCTTAACATTACTTGCCAGATGATGCTGTACAAGTAAAACTTCTACCCCGCTGTCCTCTAACATATATCTGATTCTCTCTTTAGGATACTCCGGGTCAATAGGCATATACGCTCCTCCGGCTTTTATGATAGCCATTATACCCGTTACAAGTTCAAGAGAACGCTCTGCCATTATGCCTACAATAGAATCACACACTATACCCTTTTCCCTAAAAATTCTTGCCAGTTGGTTTGCCCTCCGGTTTAATTCCTTATAGGTTATACTACTATCTTCAAATATTACAGCTATATTATCAGGTGTCTCTTCTACCTGTTTTTCAAAAAGTTCTTTAATTGTTTTATCCTTTGGATATTCAGTATAAGTGCTATTAAAATCATATAGTATTACATTTTTTTCTTCTTGAGATAACATATCTATTTTCCCAAGCTGTATATCCGGATTTTCTACTATTTCAACTAAAATATTAACAAAGTACGATACAAATCTTTCTATAGTTTCCTTTTTAAATATTCCTGTACAGTACTCCATGTTAAACAATAAACCTTCTTCTGTATCTTCTGAAGTCAATGAAATATCAAACTTTGACATATTGTTTGTTATATCATAATTAGTTATATTTAAACTCTCTACCTCCACCGGCTTGTATTCTATGTTCTGATGAGCAAATACAGTATCGAACAACGGATTTCTGCTTGCATCTCTATTTAGAATGAGCTTATCTAACAATTGCTCAAACTGATAGTCTTGATTCTCAAATGCATTCAAGACATCTTTCTTAATCTCAATGAGAAAATCTTTAAATGTCTTACTACCTTTAGGAAAACTCCTTATGGCAAGGGTATTTACAAACATACCTACTACTTCCTGTAGGTCTGAATGAGTCCTGTTAGCTATCGGAGTACCTACCACTATATCCTCCTGACCTGTGTATCTGTACAACAGAGTATTATAAGCAGCGAGTAGTAGCATATATAATGTCGCTTCATTTTCGGTAGCTAACACTTTTAATCTCTCTGTTGCTTCCTTACCCAGACTGAATTTTATACAATTCCCTTCAAAGCTCTTCATGGGCGGTCTAGGGTAGTCTATGGGCATGTCAAGTACAGGTACTTCCCCATTAAATTTTCGTATCCAGTACTCCTCCTGCTTTTTTAAACCTTCACTGCCTTGTATTTCATTCTGCCAAACAGCATAGTCCTTATACTGTATCCTTAACTCTGGCAGTACCTCACCCTTATATATTTTTGAGAAATCTCCTGTCATGACAGCAGCAGATACACCATCGGAAATAATATGGTGCATATCTGTAAGCATAGCGTATCTTTTATCTTCAAATTCTACAAGTCCCACCCTTAAAAGGGGAGCTTTACTTAAGTCAAATGGGCGAATAAATGCTTCCATAATATCGCAAAGTTCAAACTCTTTAGCATGATAATATTCTATTCTAAAATCAACTTCCTCACATATTTTCTGAACAGGCTGTTCATCTACTACGTAAATACATGTTCTTAGAGATTCATGATGTTCTATTAATTTCCTAAATGTATTCTCAAACCTTTGTCTGTCAAGGTCCCCTTCTAAAATTATTACTGAGGGCATATTATATGCAGTATTCACTTCCCCCATGCAGGTTAGAAGATAAACTCTCTTTTGGGCTGATGATAGAGGATAGTACTCCCTCTTCTCTACAGGCTCTATCGAAAAGTGTACAGTTTTAATAGCCTTTTGGATATACTCCGATATAACCTTTATAGTTGGAGTTTCAAATAATACCGATAATGGCAATTCCACCTCGAATTCTTTGTGAATTCTTGCCGTTAGTACTGCAGCTTTTAATGAATGTCCTCCCAGTTCAAAGAAATCATGGATTATGCCCGGCTCTCTCTCAAGCGACAACACTTCTTTCCATATAGCTGCCAATTTCTTTTCCGTTTCATTTCTCGGAGCTTTATACTCCTGTCCTCCACTTATATTTTCCTTTAATTGCAGAAGTGTCTTCCTGTCTATCTTACCATTAGGTGTCAAAGGCATACTATCAAGCATTATAAAGTTTGATGGAATCATGTAGTCAGGAAGATCTGTTAGTAGATACTTCCTCAGCTCTTCTGTGGAAAACCCTTTCTTTGGTTTAATGTATGCAAAAAGGTGCTTGTCCCCTCCTTCGTTCTCTATCGGCATTACTACTGCTTCGAGTATATCCTCATGTTCTAAAAGACGGCTTTCAATCTCACCTGGCTCTACTCTAAATCCTCTTATCTTTATCTGGTAGTCGAGCCTTCCTAAAAATTCTATATTACCATCAGATAGCCATCTTGCCATATCCCCTGTGCAATACATTCTTTCTCCCAACTCTATGGGATTTTCAATAAATTTCTCTTTAGTCAGATCTATTCTATTATGATACCCCCTTGCAAGGCTCTCACCCGCTATACATAACTCTCCAGGTATTCCAATTGGCTGTAGCTTATTTCTCCGGTCCATTATGTAGATTCTATTATTAGCAATGGGCTTACCTATAATAGAACCGGTTCTAAAGTCCATTCCTACAAAGGCTGTTGCAGCTATAGTATTTTCCGTAGGGCCATACTCATTTATTAATGTAATATTGGGAAATCTCTCATAGCTTTCTCTTAATAAATCTTCTCCTGTTTTCTCACCTGCAAGAACAATAAATCTAAGTGAGTCCAAATCTTTATCCTCTGCTCTGGAAAGCAGGGCTTTATACATGGAGGGAACAACACTCATGTTTGTTATATTGAAGGCTTTTATTAAATGTCTGATTTCTTCATAGTTTTTCCTTGATTTATTGTTAACCATTACGAGTGTTCCACCCGATAACAAACTGCAGTACATATTTGACCCAAAACCGTCAAAAGCCGACGATATGAGCTGCAGCGTTCTGTCATTCGGAGTGAACTTGTATTCTTTTATTCTCCAAGTTATATAGTTTATTAAGCTTCGATGCTCCACGATAACCCCCTTAGGGTTTCCTGTAGAACCTGAAGTATATATTATATATGCCGGACTGGTCGATGTGTTGGAGGAAAGCATATCAGAAGTTTCTTCACCGTACTCACCATACAAGTCAACAATAAGCTTTTCTCCACCAAAATTAATTGATTTGTTAATTTCTTTACTAACAAGCAACATAGCTGCACCACTGTCTTCTAAGATAAATCTTACCCTCTCCTCTGGATATTCAGGGTCTATAGGAAGGTATATTCCTGCCGATTTTAATACACTTAATATGGCAGCAACTACATTGATGGAATTATCCATCATTATTGCTACAATGGTACCATGCTGTACTCCTCTCCTTTTAAGGACTCTTGCAAGCTGGTTGGCTTTCTCATTCAATTCCTTATATGTTATTTTTACACCCTCATACACTACTGCCGTATTGTGAAGATTACTGTTAACCTGCTCTTCAAACAATTCATGTAAAGTCTTATCCCTAGGATATTCTGAACGATTATTGTTAAATTCAAATAGTAACTTGCTTTCTTCTTCTTTGCTTAATACATTGATATCCTTAATCTTTATTGAAGGTTCTATTATAATCTGTTCAATTATTGTTCTTATATGTACTCCTATTCTACGGATATCTTCAGCACTATAGACATTGGAGTTATAAGATAATTTTACAGTCAGCTCTTCTACTGGTAAAACAACCATACCAAAATCATAGTTAGTTTGTTCAAAAGCATCAATATCTTTTATTGTAAAACCTAATTCATCTTTTGCACAAAAGTCACTTATTTCTTTTTGTATAGGATAGTTTTCAAATGCAATTATATGGTTAATCAGTCCCTGCCTTAACATACTTCCGGATTGTATCTCATATAACGGGGAGTAACTGTACTTCTCCGACATAACTGCCCTTTGCTGACTTACTTCAATCAAATCTATAAAAGTATCTTCTCTTCCATACTCAATCTTTACAGGGATACTATTTATAAATAGTCCAACCATTGCCTCTATATCGGGAATTTCTGCTGTCCTGCCTGATACGACGGAACCAAATAGAGCACAGTCGGTATTGTTGTATATACACAATAAAATTCCCCAAATAGTCTGGATAATAGTATTAATAGTAACGTTATTATCTCTGGCAATCCTTTTTAATTCCTCAGTAATTCCTCTGTCCAATTTCAATACAAAGTCTTCTTTTTCATATTTATTTGAAACTATTTTCTTTAATCCTGGAATAATCAAACTTTGGTTATAATCTCCTATATAGTTATTCCAATACTGAACTGCTTTCTGTTTATCCTTTGCCTGAAGCCACTTTATATATTTGCTATATGGTTTTGCGGGCTGGTTTGCAGTAGTCCTTCCATTTATAAAATCAGCATAGGTATCCAAGACTTCCTTAATTACAATTCCAAGGCTCCATCCGTCTATTATTATATGATGCACACTGCATATTATTTTATATAACTGCTGTGATAACTTTATTACCGATACCCTTATTAACACGTCTTTAGATATATCAAATCCTCTTTTTCTATCCTGTGTTTTGAAATTCATTATAAAGGTATCTTTTATTTCTTCGCAATTAGAAGATATATCCTCATAACAAATTTGTATTTCTCTTTTTTTCAACACTCCTTGTAGAGGTTTCCTCATCTTTTCATAAACAAAAACCGCCCTTAGAATGTCATACTTCTCAATAGTTTTGTTAAAGCTATTTTCCAGCAGGTCTACGTTTAGTTCACCCTCCAAAGTAATACATAGCTGTATAAAGTAAGCATCCGAATCCCTGTCCTTTATATAGTGAAACAACATCCCTTCCTGCATTGGAGAAAGTGAATAGATATCCTTTATATCATTCTTATCAATCATAAGTAAATCTCACCTTTCATAGCATACATGCTACCCCACATTAACCAGGTATTATTTTAAAGAATTAAAGAAGTCTTCCAAATCCTGCTCTTGCAGTTCTGAATCACTATAATCACTTAATGTCATTTCAGTACCTTCTTTATCTATACAATGCTCAATTATTTTTTGGATTATGATTCGATATTCCTCAATAAAATCCATAATCGTAGACTCATTATACTCTTTGGTGCTGTAACTTACAGATATTCTTAGACGTCCCTCTACTACCATGCTTACTATATCCAAAGCGTATGCTTTTTCTGATTCAGGACTTATCGGACTGCCCACATTTAAATCTGCTATCTTAAATATTGGTCTGTTGGTATTTTGTTCAAACTGACCTAAATAGTTAAAACATATATCTGGCGCAAGCTTAAACTCTATTTCTTCTCCGCTTTTCTTAGCACCTAGATACTTTATAATTCCATATCCTACGCCTTTATTTGGAATTCGTCTTAACATCTCCTTTGTTGTTCTAAGCAGATAGGATATATCATCTGCATTCTCAATATCTAAAATTACTGGATATAAAGATGTAAACCAGCCTACAGTCCTTGTTATGTCTATTCCTTCTATTATATCCTCTCTACCGTGTCCCTCAATGTTAACCAACACCCTATTTATTCCAGCCCAGTTTTTTACTGCACCACCTAACGCTGCAAGTAGTATATCATTGATTTCAGTATTGTATGCTCTGTTTACTTCCTTAAGAAGCTTAGAGGTGTCTTCCTCAGGCAGTTGAATAGATATATTTCTACTGTCTTTTATCCTATTCCCATTTATTTCTCTATCCCTAGGAATACTTGGGCACAAAGTAAGCTCTACTTCTTTCCAGTACTTCAACTCTCTCTTGAATATACTACCTGCATACTCACAAAGCTTTTGCGACCAATCCTTATAAGAAACAGTCTTCATTGGAAGTTGGACTTCTTTTTCTTCTTCCATTTGCCTATAAGCTATCTCTATGTCCTCAAAAATAATTCTCCATGATACGCCGTCTATTACAAGATGATGTACCGATATTAAAAGATAATCCCCTCTTATTGTTTTGAACATGGCTGCCTTTATCAAAGGACCTTTACTTATATCAAAGCTTTTATGCAAAATATCTGCGCGCTCAAGTATTATCCTTTCATACTCTTTTTCACATGTAAGATCGTATACAGCCATACCAAACAAACTGCCTTTCAAACCTCTGTTTACCTGCCTTACACCTTCATCACTTGATATATATATCATCCTCAAAGCATCATGGTGTTGTACTATTTGATCAAGTACAACCTTAAGTACTTCTTCTCTAAACCCATCTTCTTTATATAGCATCACTGCTTGATTCCAATGATGCATGTTTGTAAAGTTTCTTTCAAAAAACCATATCTGTATTGGTGTAAGCGCTGCCTCCCCTTCTACAATTCCCTGGCCTGCAGAGTCCGACATCAACTTAACATATTCAGCTA
The DNA here is from genome assembly GCA_049325575.1 of Bacillota bacterium. Taxonomy (GTDB): domain Bacteria; phylum Bacillota; class Clostridia; order Acetivibrionales; family Acetivibrionaceae; genus JBMOLK01. The sequence goes on from JBMOLK010000135.1 coordinate 8,713, forward strand.
ACTCCCTTATTGTTGGATTCTGAAAAATATCTTTTGTCTCAAAGGAAAGTTTATATTTATGCAACCTTGACTGTATCTGAATTACTTTTATAGAGTCTCCTCCCAAGGAGAAAAAGTTATCATCTATTCCTACTTTGTTAATTCCCAGTACTTCTTTCCAAACTTCAACAAGACTTTCTTCTAACTTATTACGGGGCGCTTCATATTCTACACCCGTTTTTATATATCCACCCGGCTCGGGAAGTGCTTTTCTATCTATTTTTCCGCTAGCTGTAAGGGGTATTTCTTCTATCTTCATAAAGTATGCCGGCATCATATAATCTGGCAATTTCTTCAACAGGTATGTCCTTAGTTTGTTTATTGAAAGCTCCTCTGGAGACACATAATATGCACAAAGAAACCTGTCTCCTCCTTTATTTTCTCTAAGTGTTACAACAGCTTCCTTTATGTTCTCATACTCTAACAGGTGGCTTTCTATTTCTCCTAACTCTACCCTGTAGCCTCTTATTTTTACCTGATGATCTATACGCCCTAAAAACTCAATATTACCATCAGGAAGCCACCTTACCAAGTCTCCTGTCCTGTATAACCGCTCCTTGGGTAAACATGTGTTGTTTACAAACTTTTCTTCACTTAACTTCGGTCTGTTTAAATAACCTCTGGCAAGACCCGCACCAGCTATGCATAGTTCCCCAGGTATCCCTATAGGCTGTAAGCAATTGGATTTGCCTAATACATATACTCTGACATTATCTAGAGGTCTTCCGATAGGAACATTCGTTTCACAGCTCAAATTCCTTAGAGGATAATATGTAGCATAAATTGTAGCCTCTGTTGGCCCATATATATTAACCAATTCAACCTCTCTTAACAAGCTATAAAATTTGTTTACCAGCTCTTTAGGGATTGCTTCACCTGCCGCAAAAATATACTTTAATGATTGCAGCTTTGATACATCCTTGTAAGGCAGCATGCTTATAAATGCATTTAGCATTGACGGAACAAAATTCATGTGAGTAACCTTATATTTCTCTATAGCTTCTACTATGCCTTCGGTATCTTTTTCCATTCCTTTGCTTAGAATAGCCAGCCTTCCATTCTCATGAAACCATCCGAATATTTCTGCTACAGACACATCAAAGGTAAAGGCTGTCTTAAAAAGATAGACATCCGATTCCATTAGTGGGTATCTCTTTTGCAAAGCTGTTAATATGTTTACCACACTTGAATGCTCGATCATTACACCTTTTGGTTTGCCTGTAGATCCAGAAGTATAAATAACATATGCCACATCAGAAGGATATCCCTTTTCTATAAAATTTGAACAGTCTCTACGGTATATATCTTCATCCTCCAATTCAACAACATGCGTATCAAAGGACACATTTCTTTTTAATAGGTGCTTTTGAGATAACAGTATCTTTGAACCGCTGTCATTTAGCATATATGAGGCTCTTTCATCAGGGTAGTCAGGACTTATAGGAAGATATGCTCCTCCTGCTTTCAATATACCCATTATACCTACTACCATTTCTAATGAGCGGTCTGCCATTATCCCTACGATACTCTCTGCTCCTACTCCTTTCTCCTTTAGAAATCTTGCCAGTTGGTTGGACTTATTATTCAGTTCCTTGTATGTTAAAGTACTTCCGTCAAACATAACGGCTATATTGTCCGGTTTCTTTTCCACAGCTTCTTCAAAAAGCTCGTGAATAGTCTTATTGAAAGAATACTCCGATTCTGTTCTATTAAATTCGTATATTAGTTTTTGTTTTTCTTCATTGGAACTCATGTCTAAATTATTAATTTCGGTCAGAGGATTTTGGCATATACTTTTCAAAATATTTGTAAAGTGCTGGGACAATCTTTCTATGGTTTCCTGCTTAAATAGTTTAGTACAGTATTCTATGCCAAACTCTATCTTTTCATCTGTATCTACCGCACTCAATGAGATGTCAAACTTGGACGTGTTGCCCTTAAATCTGTAAGGCGAAACCTTAAGCGCCCCTGCATTAAGCTCTTTAAAGTCAACATTTTGCAATACAAAAATAGTATCAAACAAAGGACTCCTGCTTATATCCCTTTTTATATTAAGCTTTTCCACCAACTGTTCAAACTGGTAGTCCTGATTTTGGTATGCTTTTAAAGCATTCTCCCTTACCTCATGCATAAACTGTATAAATGTTTTTTTGCCATCAGGAAAATTCCTCATAGCCAGAGTATTTACAAACATACCAAGTACATTTTGAAGATCATCATGAGTTCTATTTGCCACCGGTGTACCTACCACTATATCTTCCTGTCCGGTATACCTGTAAAGCAAAACATTATAAGCAGCAAGCATGACCATGTATAGTGTAACACCGTTTTGTTCAGCTAGGGCTTTCAACCGTTTGCTCATATTTTTATCAATACTAAAATAAAACGTCGTTCCTTCAAAACTACGACTTGATGGTCTCAAGTAGTCTGTAGGTAAATTGAGGACAGGTATTTCTCCGCTAAACCTTTCAAGCCAGTACCTTTCCTGTCTTTTAAGCACCTCGCTTTCAAAGACCTCATTTTGCCACACCGCATAGTCCTTATACTGTATTCTAAGCTGTGGCAAACCCTCACCATTATATAGTTTTGAAAACTCTTGAGTCAAAATAACTGCAGCAGATACCCCATCCGATATAATATGATGCATATCCACCAGCATTGCATGCTTGTTATAATCAAGCCTTATAAGATCAACCCTGAGTATTGGTGCCATGCTTAAGTCAAAGGGACGTATGAACTGCTTTATTTTTGATTCAAGCTCACTTTCCTCCACCTCACTATATTCCAATTTAAAATCGACTTCTTCAAATATTTCCTGAACAGGATTATCATCCACAAGTTTAAATCTTGTCCTGAAAGGTTCGTGTCTTACTATGAGCTTCCTAAATACACTCTCTACTCTTTCTCTATCCAAATTACCTTCAATAATAGTTACTGAAGGTGTATTGTATACAGTATTCTTTTCTCCCATATGATTTAGTAGGAACATTCTCTTTTGTGCAGACGATAATGGATAATAATCTCTTTTATCCACTGGATTTATTGATGAAAAGATGCTTTTATTTGCATTCTGAACATATTCCGAAACATCTTTTATGGTTGACTTTTTAAACAGAATAGACAAAGGCATCTCGGCTTGAAATTCTTTATGTATTCTAGATACAAGAATTGTTGCTTTCAGCGAGTGTCCACCAAGTTCAAAAAAATCGTGGTTTATCCCAGGTTCATTTTTTAACGATAAAATCTCCTGCCAAATACCAGCCATTTTTTTCTCTATCTCATTACGGGGTGCTTCATATTCTACCCCCGTATCAATGTCTCCGCCTGGTTCTGGTAGAAGTATTCTGTCCACCTTTCCGTTATGTGTAACTGGAAACTTGTCCATCCTAACAAAGTATGTAGGTATCATGTAGTCCGGCATTTCATCCGATAGATGCTTTCTTAAGTCTGCTATTAAAAGTTCCCTTAGCGATACAATATATGCACAAAGATAATTGTTTCCCGACTCATCTTCTCTTGCCAATACAACAGCTTGTCTTATTTCTTTATGCGCTAATAGGCAATTTTCTATTTCCTCCAGTTCAATTCTAAAACCCCTTACTTTTACCTGATGGTCCGATCTTCCTAGGAACTCTATAGAACCATCCGACAGCCACCTACCCAAATCCCCGGTTTTATACATCCTTTCGCCTTTAACAAAAGGATTTGACATGAACTTATCTTTAGTTAATTCAGGCTTGTTAAGGTATCCCCTTGCTACCCCAATACCTGAAATATATATCTCCCCCGGCACCCCAACCGGCAGTACTTTTCTTTCGCTGTTCAGTATATATATCATAGTATTTTCTATAGGTTTCCCTATAGTTATACGGGATTTATCCTGAAGATCTCTACAAATGGTTGCTACCACAGTACACTCCGTTGGCCCATACTCATTAACAAGTTCCAAGCTCTTATTTTTCCTAACAGTCTCCTCTACAATCTTAGGAGGTATTCTCTCCCCAGCCAATGTAACAATCCTTAAACTCTTGGCCTCATCTATTGTTATGCAGTCCATAATAGCACTATATAAAGTAGGTACTGCTATAAAGTGGGTTATCTTATGCACTGAAATTAAATACTTTATTGCAACCGGATCACTTGCTTCTTCGTCCCTCATAAGTATAATCTTAGATCCTGATATAATGGGGGTAAAAAGACCCGTTACAAAACCGTCAAATGCAAACGAAAATGTTTGAAGAACACTATCAGTGTGACCAAGCTTGTACTCATCTCTTCGCCACCTTATACGGTCAGACATGCTTCCATGCTCTACCATTACACCTTTAGGCTTTCCTGTCGTACCCGAGGTATATATTATATATGCCAAGTCTGAAGGTTTGTTTATATCAACCAAACCTGTCTTGTCCTCGTGATATGATTCATTATTATAAAGGTAGATTTTTTTAATATCAATATCTTCAATGCATACATAACCCTTATCCATCAAAAGTATTTCTGCTTGACTATCTTCCAGCATGAATCTTATCCTATCATAAGGATAAGAAGGGTCAATAGGTAGATATGCTCCCCCTGCTTTTAATAC